>CARZYU010000001.1:0-15959 GCA_949113215.1 uncultured Bacilli bacterium
AATCTTCCTTGTTTGCTTCTAAGGTATCGTAATAAGGATTCTGAAAAATTTTCGTATAAACCAAATCTCTCGTCGCCAAAAAAGTAGCCATCTTATCTTGAAAGACATCATACTCTTTGATAACTTGATCTGCTTGCTTCTTCGTTTGTTTTCGATCACTTCCAAAACGAAAGAGAAAAACGACAATCATTGTCAAAAAAAGAATACTACACCCTACAATAATTGCTATCTTATAACATTTTTTCATACAACTCACCTATTTTCCATTATAAAGTCGAGTACAAAAAAAAGCAATGAAACTTCATTGCTTTAAATATTGCTTCCTTGATAACAAGCATCCATCACTAGATCATCGAGATAACGGTCGTTGTCATTCAACAATTCTTGTTTGATATGATCCAAATTTTTTACAATCTTTTCAATTAACTCTTTCAAACTAGGAAGCAATGATTTGCTTTCCAAATGATCGATGATAATTTCAAGATTGGTCAGTTTTCCATATTTTCCATAATTCTTACTTTTGATATACGTTTCATAAAGATTACGGAAACTTACCAAATCGATGTTATCAAATCTCGTGTCCTCTAGAATCTTCACGGTCGTATAAATGTAATTTTGATCGAGTGATTTGTCGAGAATCGTCTGTCCTAAATTATTTTGGATATTGGGAACAAACTGTTTGTTCTTTCGTAGTTTCTTGATGATTTCTATGGTCACATCTTTGCAAGAAACTAAAATATGAGCAAACGTATCTCCTTCTATATTTTGATGGTTTACATCCCACTTCTTATTCGTCATGTGTTTCAGTACCAAATCATATTGTCGATACTTCAGTAACCTCATTAAGACATCATTTCCCATTTCATCGGTCGTATTGATTGCAACCAATTTTTTGGAAAGAATCTTATCCACCAGTTCCATGTGTCCTTCTTTCATCAATTCAAAGATTAAAGTCGGATTTTCCACACAAGAACGAATGGCTTGTGTTTCATCGTAAAACATTATTTAACACCTCTTATTTCACGTGACAAGTTAATATTCTACCAAAAGTGGACAATTTTGTCAATTTTTGACCACTTCCTCTCTCGAATTCATCGATAAAAACGTAACTTTTTCAGCAATCACTTCGAGAACGGTTCGTCGTTCTTTTTCTTCTTTACCGATCGTTCTTGATTGCACTCTTCCCTTTACGCCAACGATGTTTCCTCTCTTACAGTATTCCACTGTATTTCTGGCAGTTTGTTCCCACAAGGTACACTCAATAAAATCCGTTTCATATTCCCCATCACGGTTTTTAAAATTTCGTGGAACAGCCAACGTGATATAACTGAGATGCCTGCCTCCTTCCATTTCTTTTAGTTCTGGATCTCTTACGAGTCTTCCCACTAAAATGATTTGATTTAACATAAGTAATCTCTCCTTTCCGTCCCAAAATAACGTACTTCTTACTTCTTAGCAAAGAAGAGATTTCCTATATCTAATTTCATTATGGGAAAGAAAAAAGAATTTCAAACATCGAAATTCTTTTTTTGTCTTTCTTTTCTTTTTTAACAGGCAAGTTTCAAAGTATTATAAATTTTTTTTCAAGAGCTGATTGAGTTCCACGGCATATTCCATCGGAAGCTCTTCCCGGAAGCGTTCAATGAATCCCAAGATGATCAAAGTAGTCGCTTGTTCCTTCGAAATACCTCGACTCATCAAATAAAAGAGTTTCTCCTCGCTGATTTTCGATACGGTTGCCTCGTGTTCCAACCGACTCGTTTCATTTTCCAGTCGATTGGTAGGAAAGGTATCACTTTTCGACAACTCATCTAAAATGAGCGTATCGCATTTTACCATCGCTTCACTATGTTCTGCTCCTCTTTTGATATCAACTTTCCCACGGTAAGTAGCATTACCGCCACTTTGACTGATACTCTTCGAAATGATGGTACTTTTGGTTCGTTTTCCCAAATGAATCATTCGAGCACCCGTATCTTGTTGTTGATTCTTCGTGGCAACTGAGATCGTAATACAGGTTCCACTGGAATCGTCCCCCTTTAAAATACAACAAGGATACTTCATTGTCGTTTTACTACCAATGTTTCCATCGATCCATTCCATCGTACCACCTTCGTCGACCAAAGCACGTTTGGTGACTAAATTATCGACGTTCACTGCCCAATTTTGAATGGTACTGTAACGACATTTACTATGTTTTCCCACATAAATTTCCACCACTGCGGCATGAAGACTCGAATCACTATAATTGGGAGCCGTACACCCTTCAATGTAATGAAGAGAACTATCATCATCGACAATGATCAACGTTCTTTCAAACTGTCCCATTGCCCTTGAATTGATTCGAAAATAACTTTGTAAAGGCCGATCAAGGGTAGTATGAGGAGGAAGGTAGATGAAACTTCCTCCACTAAAGACGGCCCCATTCAACGAAGCAAATTTATTTTCACGATTCGTTACAATTTTACCAAAATACTTCCTTACAAGATCAGGATACTTCTTCATAGCTTCTTCAATCGAAGTAAAAATCACCTTTTTTTCCTCTAGCTCTTCCAACATATTGTGGTAAATAACTTCACTTTCGTACTGTACCCCCATGCCATCTAGATGACATTCACTTTCAAGGACTCCTAACGTATCCATTTCTTGTTTGATCGAGGGATCGATCTCTTCCCAACTGTGTTTTAGTCCCTCTTCTTGCGTCTTATAGTAAGTAATCGAAGAAAATGGAACTTCTAGCTTCGGTCCAAAATTTGGATTTTCCTGATTCAAAAAAGCTTGATAACTATCGAGTCGATACTTTAAAATCCAATCGTTTTCCTTTACTATTATGTATTGGTATCCCTTTACTTTCTTTATTGCCTTAAATGGTAATAACGCACAATTCTTGCGATTGGGTTGTTTGGAAATTTCATCGTATACCACCAGTTCCTCTAATACACTGGCATCGTACTTCTCTTCCTTAAGCATATGCTCATATTCTCTGATGATCTTCTTCGCTTCTTCTTCGGTTTTATGAAGGAGAAGTTTTATCATAATAGAGGTAACTGAAGTTGAAATCGCACATGCCTCTCCATCAAAACGGATGTCCTCAATAACTCCATCTTTGATTTGAATCGCAATGTCTAAATTATCAATACAAGAAGAGTTGTTAGTATTGACCAGCTCATAACCTTCTATATTTTCCAATCCTCTATGAGTAGGATCTTGATAATGGGACAAAATGATTTCCCGACGTGTCATTGGATCCATAAATTCACTTCCCTTATAATACAATTTGAAAAATATCTTTGCTTTTCTTTAATGCTTCGATCAACGTATCAATTTCCTCCTTGGTGTTATAAAAATAGAAACTAATACGACAAGTATTCTTGATGTTCCACTCATCCTTTAAGACCTTCGCACAATGGTTACCTGCTCGAACACAAATACCATAATGGTTCAAATAGACAGCGGTATCTTGACTAAAAACATCTTTTAAATTGAGCGCTACAATTCCTGAAGCACTTTCTTCATTATAGAGAATCAGATTATCGATTTCCTTCGCTCTTTTCAAGAAATATTGTTTTAACTCTTTTTCATAAGATTCAACGCTCTTCATCCCTATTTCTTTTAAGTAATCAATGGCCTTACCCAAAGCGATCACTTCAGCAATCGGTGGAGTTCCTGCTTCAAAACAAGTCGGAATTTCTTTGTATTCCACTCTTCCATTGGTTTCAAAAAAGTTGTTCATTCCTCCCCCAAATTGAATGGGTTTCATCTGTTTTAATAAATCGTATCTACCATACAAAACACCAACCCCAGTTGGTCCTAACATCTTATGTCCTGAAAAAGCTAAAAAGTCAACGTGATCTCTTAAGACATTCGTCTCTATATGAGGAACACTCTGGGCTCCATCCACTACGAACAATAAACCATGTTCTCTACAAATTTTTCCAATTTCTAGAAGGGGTCTCACATCCCCTACGACATTAGTAATCGCCGCTAAAGAGATCACTTTTGTTTTGTCTGTAATACTATTCTTCACTCCCTCAACGGATAATTGATGCGTAGAAGATAGCGGAAGATAACGGATGGTAAAACCAATTTCTTTCGCTAATTCCATCCATGGTAACAAATTGGATGCATGTTCTGCTTTCGTGAGAAGTACCTCATCTCCTCTTTTCAAATAATATTTCATAAAACCAAAGACCACCAAATTCAAACTCTCCGTACATCCTTTGGTGAAGATAATTTCCTCTTCCCTCTCTGCCCCAATGAACTCTTTCACTTTCGTTCTTACTTCTTCGTATTTTTGATCGACAATCAAAGAATTGACATAATCTCCTCGATGCGCATTGGCCGTATAATCCGTATAATATTCTTCCATCGCTTCCACTACCGAACGTGGTTTTAACGTCGTCGCTCCATTATCGAAATAAATCAAATCCGGATGCTTTTGTAACAGTGGAAAATCATCTCGATTCATCGTCTCACCTCCTCGTTATAAATCGTTTAAATATCGTTCTCTCCATTCTTCGTTCCACTTTTCTCCTAGGAAAAAACCATGAAGCAAAAGACGATAAGCTTCGTTTTTCGCAATTCCTCGTGAGGAAAGGTAAAAAAGTTCTTCTTCCCCAAACGTTCCAATGTAAGCAGAATGACTTGCCTCAACTTGATGTTCCTCAATCAACAAATTGGGTAAGATCGTTGAAGTTCCCTTTTCCAGTTCGATAATTTGGTTATCCTGCCTGGAAACACAATCTAGTACCTTTTTGGGTACCACTCCATTTACCTCAAACCGAAGGGCTTCCCCTTTCAAGTTCACTCCATGATTGATGAGGGTGCTTTTGCTCTCATTTCCGATATGTCGAATCGTTTCGATCAGATGATGGCTCCTGGTTGCAAGCGTACGATAGAAACAAGAAAAGCAAGACTTGCTACCTAATTCTACTTCCATCGTAACGTCATCGTCCTTCGACAGATGATCTACCGTTACACTACTGCCTTCCAAAAGATCATATCGAAGAGCAAGTTTACTATTCTCCCCTAGAATGGTGAGAGTAAAACTGGCCCCATTTTTCACTTGAAAATGAAGGGTTTCCTCACAATTTTTCAGTTCACATAGCAAAGTAGTATCCTCTAATACAACGAATGTTCCATCCACTTTTTTTAGAGTAGGACACGCGATTGTTTTGTTTTTTCCTATCACTGTTAGTTTATTCATAAATCTCTTTCTCACTTACGGCATTTATACTATCATACCCACTTTTTTCGATCTGAAGAGCCAAATCAAACGTCCCACTTTGCACAAGGTTTCCATCTTTCAATACATGGACAAAATCAGGATGCAAATACTCTAACATGCGCGGATAATGAGTGATGATCAAAACAGAAGCTTCTTGATTCTCATCCAAATACTGTTGAATGTTTTGACAGACGATTTTGAGACTATCCACATCGAGTCCCGAATCAAGTTCATCCAGTAAAATCAATTGGGGTTTTAACATTTTCATATGAAGAATTTCGTTCTTCTTACGTTCTCCCCCTGAAAAACCTACGTTGATGGAGCGATGAAGCATCGAAGGGTCCATATGCAAATCGTTCATGGCTCCTTCCATCTCTTTGATAAAAGAATAGATGTTAACCTGTTCTTGGGTCTTTTCTCTTAAGGCCGTCCTTAAAAATTCACTATTGGTGACTCCCTCGATACTAATAGGACTTTGCATCGCCAAAAAAATTCCTGCTCTTGCTCTTTGATCAGTTGTCATGTCACTGATATCATGCCCATCGAACAGCATCGTACCCGATAATACACGAAACTTGGGATCTCCCATAATCACTTTGGACAACGTACTTTTTCCAGCCCCATTGGGTCCCATGATGACATGTATTTCACCTGGTTTCATAGAAAGAGAAAAATCTCTTAAAATTACCTTATCTTCAATTGCTACCGTTAAACGATTTATTTGAAATCCCATATTCTGTTCCTCCATGATTACTATAATGACCAAAGAAGTCATAAATTGCCGAAAGAGATGTCTTTCGTCCTATATTTTAACACACTTTCTTCTCTTTTAAGAATAGAATGTATATTAATTTTTCATTTCACCCAAGATAAAAGGAATATTCGCTGTATTCACAAAAAAGACTCAAGAACTTTTTCCTTGAGTCTTTTTCTTATTTCTTCTCTGTTTTTACTTTGCTTTTCTTCAGGGCATCACGAATTTCTTCAAGAAGCAATACTTCTTCACTCTTCTTAGGAGCCTCTTCTTTTTTCTCTTCTTGATGTTTCATTTTATCGGCAAGTACATTGATGGCTTTTATCATCAAGAAAATACAAACAGCAACAATGAGAAAATCAAACACATTTTGAATAAAGTAACCATAATTGATGGTAGCATCTCCTACTTCAAGGGATAACATCCGGAAGTTGACTCCTCCTAGAAAGACACCAAGTATTGGCATCAAAATGTCGTTTACCAAAGAAGTAACAATCTTACCAAACGCAGAACCAATGATGACACCAACTGCCAAATCGACCACATTTCCTCTTGCAATAAACTCCTTAAACTCTTCTATTATTTTCATTTCGTTTCCTCCTTTTCTTCATTATAAACATTTTAAGAAAAGGCAACAAGTTTTTTCGAAAGAACAATTGCAAAATAGAGGAAAACCAGTTACTCTTGAACAAGAGGTGATAAAATGACCAAAAAAGCACTTAGCATTCAGATGGGATGTCTGTTCTTATTCGTCATTGTCTTTCTTGGGTATCTCATTTTAGAAGAAAAAGGTAACCCCTTCATGGTCGGAAAAAGTAACAAACAAATTGATGCGTATGCCAAAAAACATTTCAGCGATGTGATTGACCATTTTCAAACAGCCGATCTCGTCTACGATAAAAAGAATCATACCTATTATAAAAAGTACGTCGATAAACTAAGTGACGATTGGTTCTTTACCATCACCTATCAAAAAGACAAAAAAATCATCGACGACTATCAAACTTCCTATGTGGAAGGAACCAGTTTAAAAAAGGTAAGAGAAAAGCAAATCAATCAATCTGTAAAGAAACAATTGGAATCCTTAACTACCATCGAGAAACCAGTCCTTTCCCTTTCTATTTCCCTATCTGAATTAGAAAGTGAACATAAAAATGCCCTCATCAGTGGAAAGCATTTAGAAACCATTCCCATTTTCACTTTAAATGGTACCAAATCATTAAAAAGCAAAGACCAAGAAAGCATCACTAACCATCTCAAATCATTGGAAGAAGAGATCAAAAACTTTCCTTTTGTGAAAACACTTTGCATGACTTATACAACGCCACAGGGAAAGATAACCTTAACCCTCGATCGAACCCGACTCATGAGTCCCAACTTACTCGGAATGATCGAATTTGCTTTGGAAAAACCAAGAAGTGCCAAAGAAAACTATGGCATTCTATTAGAGGAGGAATAAAATGGATTGCTTATTTTGTAAGATTGTAGAAGGAGAAATACCTTCCTACACGGTTTATGAGGATGAGATCGTAAAAGTGTTTTTGGATATCAATCCTATGACCAACGGAGACTTGTTGATGATTCCAAAAAAGCACACCGAACATTTAGAGAGCATCGATGAAGAAACCCTTCATTACATGATGAGTCTTATCAAAAAGATGTATCTACCCCTAACGAACAAATTAGGCGCAACGGGACTTACCATCAGCCAAAACAATGGCTATGGACAAGAAATCAAGCATTTTCACATTCATATGACACCAAGATACGTTGATGATGGTTTCACACAAGGTTCCAACAAAGAAATTCTAAAAGACGTAAAAGACGTATGGGAAGACCTAAAAAATCTCTAATACGTCTTTTTTTTCTTTGCTAACAACGCTATAATAGTACTAGAATAACGAGGTGTACTATGGAGCAAAAGAAAAAGGCAAAATTAGTGATTCTAGGTAGTTCTCTTTTAATGATCTTTGGAATAGTTGCTGTTTCCATTTCCTACCTCAAAGAAAAACGAGCCCAAGCATTTGAAATGATGAACCTCAAAATCTTAGAGAGGGAAAATGGATCAAACCGAGAAGAAAAACCTAATCAGGAAACCGAAGAAATATTAAATCAACTTCCTTCCGTAGACAATTTACAAGATGAACAAGAAAACAACAGTGAAGCAACTGTTTCTTCTTACATTGGAACCTTAGAAATTCCTAAAATAGGTTTAACCAAAGGTCTCGTAGCAATCGATTCCCCTTATAACAACATCGAGTATCATGTAACCATTCATGCCAGCAGTAGTTATCCAAATGTCGAAGGAGGAAATTTCATTCTGATGGCTCATTCCGGAACGGCTGCCATTTCTTTCTTCCGAAATCTTTATCAATTAAATCTTCACGATGTCGCCTACGTCACTTATCAGGGTATCAAATATCAATACGAAATCGTCAATATCTATCACGTACCAAAGAACGGATCTGTTTCCATCAAACGAAGGAGTAACCAACAAACACTTACGCTGATTACCTGTACTTACGAAGACGAAACACGTCAGACAGTCTATATTGCCGAGTTAGTCGGAAAAGAAGTCATGTAAAGGAGAGAAGTTATGAAATCAATGTCATTTTGGGAACGTATCCTAGAACTTGGAAAACTAATCTTTTCTTCTCCTATTTTCATCGGTTTATTTGTGATTTTTCTTCTAATTATGACGTTTTTACTCTTAAATATCAAACGAAAAAATAAGATTATCACCTATCTCTTCTTTGGAACGATCTTAGCATTATTTGCCTTTGTTCTTTTAGGATATCACCAAAGCATTCTTACACAACTAGATAACCTCATTGGTACCATTGTCCTAAACGTCTTCTTTCCTTCTTGGATTGTATACTTCTTAGTCATTGTGATCTCTTATGGAATCATCATGAAAACCATTCTCCATAAAGAATCTTCCAAGTTAAAAAATATTGTCAACATCGTCTCTTTTAGCATTCTACAATTCCTTTTCGCTTCTTTTTTGATTGTAGTACTAAGTCACAACTTGGACCTTTCCAATCGAATTGCCCTTTATGCAAGGAGTGAGTTGGTCACCATTCTACAATTCAGCATGACTTTATTCTTGATCTGGATGTTATTTTTGGCAGGGTATCATCTCATTCAAAAGATCAGTCAAGTGGTCGATCGTTCTTCACTTTAATTTGACGAAGAACGTCACCAAAAAATCCGCTAAGAAAAGAACCAATACCGTCAGGCTAAGCCATGATGGTATTTTTTTCAACAAACGATCCGTCAGTGGTTGCAACAAATAGACAAAAACGAGCGATAAAACCGCCCAAAGTAGGCTCATCGGCAGAGAAACATACTTTCCAAGAGGGAATGGATAACTACTATAATCCCAAAACACTTCATGAAATAGTAATTCAATTAAAGTACCACCCAGCCATTCTAAAAAGGAAAGCAGAACGAAAACAGAACATAACAAAAGAAAAATTTTCATCCACCTTGGCCATTCTCTTTTCTTAAAGATCCATTTTTCTAACAGTAAGATCACAACGACCCCAAATCCATACACGGGAGTCCATGGTCCATATAGAATCCCACTTCCGGACATATTCGTAAATAATCCTACTCCCGTTTCTAAAAGAAACCCAACGATAGAATAGATTAAAAAATGATTCAAATAATAAAGCATAACCTCTCACCTTTTTTAGGATCCCCCAAATGATATCTTTTATAAAGAATCTTTCGTAATCACATAAAAAAAGACAAATAAGCACCATACTTATTTGTCCTAAGATAAGAGTGTCTAGACACTCTTAGAAGGATTTCCTTCTTAGTAAGCACATCTTGAACCAATGATGATAGCAAGTAAGATATATAATACAATAATGATGATATATCCGCTACCTGTGGTGCAAGTTGGTGTGCAGTTAGAATTTGATTGACAAGACATTATTACACCTCCTTATCTTATTATATATAAGCACCTAGAATGATAACTAGTAAGATAAATAATACTAATACGATTGCTGAAGATGATACATAACTACCCATAAATGAATTCCTCCTTTTTTTTGGTATTCACATTATTTTATGGCAAAACCTAACTTTGTGTGATTACATCCATCTAATATTTTCAAAATATTGCTTAAAAAAGAAATGTTTGTTATGATAGAGATGCAATTTTAAGGAGGAAAAACATGAAATATCAAAAGACAATTGTTGCCCTAGTCGCTTGTCTTAGCTTAATCGGTTTGACTGGTTGTGGAAAAAAGGCAACCCTAAAAAATGGAGAAGAAACGGTCGTACAGTTTAAAAATGGCGAAATCAGTGCCGATCATCTTTATCAAGAAATCAAAACGAAGTATGGAATCAATGCCTTAGTCGATATGATCGATAAACAAATCTTGGGCAAAAAATACAAAAGCGATGACAAAGAAGAAAAGAGCATCGACAATACTATTACTCAAATGAAGAGTCAATACGAGAACAATCAAGAACAGTTCTTACAAGCTATTCGAAGCTACTTTGGAGCAAACAACGAAAAAGAACTTCGAGAAATTCTCTCTTTGGACTATAAAAGAGGACGCGCTATCGATGATTGGATTTTAGACAACATCAAAGAGAGTGAAATCAATGACTACTACGAAAGAAAAACCATTGGCGATATGAAATTGAGTCATATCTTAATCAAACCAGTTATCAACGAAAGTATGACCGAGAAAGAAAAAGAAACGGCGAGCGAAGAAGCTTATAACAAAGCCAAAGAACTAATTGAAAAATTAAACAATGGAGAAAAATTCGAAGACGTTGCCAAAGAACATTCCGACGACACTGGAACAGCAAAAAATGGAGGAAACCTCGGATTCATCAATCGCGATAATTCCATGGGAGATGATTTCGTCAATGCGGCTGTTGCCCTTGAAAAAGGAAAATACACTGAAGAACCAGTTAAGACCTCTTATGGTTACAGTATTATCTTAAAAGTAGAGCAAAAAGAAAAACCAAAATTAAAAGACGTGAAAAAAGAAATCAAAGAAACCATTCGGAAAGAAAAGCTTGAAAACGATAGTTCCCTTCGCTACGAAGCATTAAAGGGAATGCGAAAAGATAATGGTCTAAAATTCGAGGATGACGAATTAAAAAGAGCTTATAATAGTTTAATGGATCAATTGATTGAAAACGCTAAAAAAAATAATAATTAAGAGACTTCCACCAAGAAGTCTCTTTTTTAATCTTCTTTATAAGACAAACCTTTTTGATACATCTTAGCTTGGATCCTTCGCTCCAACTCGTATCCACTGTATTTGGAACTGAGAGATCGATATAACTTTTCATATTCCCTCTTCGCAAGATTTTCATCCATTTCAAACGATTCCGCATTTACTTCTTGATGAACGAGAGAAGAAGAAAAGCCCTGTTGTAACAAAAAATTGGTTATCTTCTTCTTAAGAACAAATCCTCCACGATTTCGATTTTGTTTTTTCATACGATTGATGATTTTATCAATTTTTTCTAGTTCCATCTCTTCACTGTAATCTTTTAAGGCTTCTTTCACCGCATCCTCGGAAATTTGTTTTTGCAAAAGATCCAAACGAATGCGAAGAGGACCTTTAGAAGTCGTAATCATTTGTTCATGGACGTATGCAGATGCATAGTTCAAATCGTCCAAATATCCTTGTTGTTCTAGTTTTTGAAGGGCATTTTCAATGCAATCTTTCGGGTATTCCTTTTTCTCCAAATAAATCATCAACTCTTTTTTGGAGCGAAGTCGCATCTTCAAGGCTTTGAGCGCTACAAAGTAGGTATCGTACATCTCATTGTCTTTTTTTATCTTCAAAAGATCAGTATCGGTTACTTCCTTATGTAGTAAAAGATCATACTGCAAAATGACGTCTTCATAAAGGTCCATCGAGGTTCCTTCATCAAATAGAACCCGATACGTACCATTTCGCATCTTTTTATAACTTAATAGCCTCATATCCATCACCTACCATTATTATAACAAAAAAAGAAGGTCACGCCTGACTTTCTTTGATCGTAATGAATCCTTCGGTAATCTCTTCCAATGCCCTTCCAATATTCTTTTTCGAAATGTAGTTCGCCTCCGTCATTTGATACGTCCTCGTTCGCTTCATTTCTTTGCTGCGTCTTGCGGCAACATGCACAAGTTCATACTTGGAATCAACAATGTTAAGTAACTTGTCAATCGATGGGTAAATCATCTGTATCACACTCCCTATTCTTAGGATAGCTTATATTCTTATATGTCACAAGTTTTTCGACAAAAATAGACACTATTTTTACAGTAAAAGAAAAGAAGTCTTTTGGACTTCTAACGGAAATTACAGCAAGAACCATTGTCAATTGTTGTCGCTACATTTTCTTCTACACATGAAAATTCTGGACGATATGTGTGCTTATAAACGTGATGATTGATGACTCTCGTGCGAATTGGACAGATGTGAGGTACTTCATGAACGAAAGTTTTATGAATACATCTTTCTTGAACTGGTTCGCAGATTGGAGTGTTCATCATCCCATTATCGCATGGACAAGCACGTTCCATTTCAGGACATTGATTCTCTTCACAACGTTGATTGTTAAATAACATCTTATTTCCTCCTATCTAGTCTATCATATGAACGATAGGAAAAACGGTCTATACCTTTAGCCTAAAGAAAAAACAAATCAGAACGGTAGTTTCATTTTGCCATTCTGATTTATTTCATCATTCCTCTATCTCAAAGTTCAATAATTCCGCGCAAATTTTTTCAAATAAATCTTGCTCATGCTGAATCGTATCAATTAAAAACGTTTTGTCCCTCTCATATTCTCTTAAGCCTCTCATGTAATAGGATTTATCTTCATCTAAGATAATAAATAGCATAATACTATTTCGTAGGCATTCCTTGAACATAATCATCCTACCAACTCGCTCATTTCCAACTGAATACGGTTCGTTAGTCAAATATCAATAATTATCTAAATATTTAATTAATTCTTCTTTAAATTCATTCATATTATATTCTTGTTTTAATTCTTCTTCAAATTCTAAATCATTTATATTTATTTCTTTGATATCAGTAATAGTTTTACCAATTTCAAAAAATCTTATTTTTTTATTTAAACTCATTGCTAGTTTTATTTCATGATAACATCCATTAGAAATAATTCCAAATTGCCATAGTTCATCTGCTAAATAAATTAAATTA
The DNA here is from genome assembly GCA_949113215.1 of uncultured Bacilli bacterium. Taxonomy (GTDB): domain Bacteria; phylum Bacillota_I; class Bacilli_A; order RF39; family UBA660; genus CARZYU01. The sequence goes on from CARZYU010000001.1 coordinate 13,184, forward strand.
TTATTTCCTCTTACAGTAAGTTTTCTATCTACCATATCATTCATAAAATAATCCCAGTTAGTAAATGGATTGAGTGGCAATCTATTATCTTCTAAAACATACGCAGAAATCATTTTTCTAGCATAAAAATTATATTTTGAATGTGCTGTATATACAGAGTTTATTTTTTTCTTTATATCTATCATCTTTCTTCTTCCATTAATTCTTTCATATTTATTAAAAACTTATCAAAATCAGATTCAAATAATTTATCTTGGACAATTCTATATTTTTCAAACTCTGATAAAGCAAAACTTTCAGCAACTTTACGCGAAACTTTACCAGGATTATCCAATACTTCTCTTTCATTAAATTGTAAAAATACATCTAATCTTTTTTTCCAATCTGCCATCGTCATTGGGATATGTCTTTCTGCTTGATCTTCTGCATAGTCTAGATACATTGTAACTATTCTTTCTAAAGATATAAGTTCCTCTTTTGTTAAATAATTTTTAGCAATAACAACATCAGTTGCCATTATTTTACCATTTGGAGAGTTTTTCCAAGTCGTAAGACCCATGTGTTCTTTCTTATAATTTGCTCTTTTTGCTATAACTTCCGCAGCAGTATTACCATGTGTTGCAAAGTGCATTTTATTTTGTACTGTTTTAAAAAATTCTTTAGTGACCGGAGAATCTTTATTATAATCTAAACTAGTAGCATAAATATCAGTAACTTTTTGATAAAAATTTCTTTCACTAATTCTAATTTCTCTAATCTCTTGCAACAATTCATCAAAGTAATTTTCATTTAAGAATGTTCCGTTTTTAAGTCTTTCCTTATCTAAAACATATCCCTTAACAGAATATTGTTTTAATATATTAATAGCCCACAATCTAAATTCTATTGCTCTTTTACTATTAACTTTAAAACCAACCGAAATGATGGCATCCAAATTATAGTATTTAGTCTTATAATTTTTTCCGTCTTCAGCAGTATGTAAGAAATCCTTACATACTGAATTTCTATCTAATTCGTGTTCTAAAACATTATTTAAATGCATTGTAATATTGTTTCTTGTTGTATCAAAAAGCTCAGCTATTAACTTTTGACTAAGCCAAACTGATTCATTATCCACAATTACTTCAATTGTTTTCTCATTATTTTGTTTTGTAAAAATCAAAAATTCTGCAGTTGAATTTCTTATTTGTAAAGTTTGCATTAGTTCACCTCCTAAACTTTTTTGGATGAAGTCGATAATTAAAGTATAACTTATCGTTTGTATCATTCTTATCATCCTATAAAAATAGTTAAAATATTTATTATAACAGGATATGGAATACACTTTTCACGCTTGTGAAAACAACTATCTTATCCTTTATTTATAAGGATTTTAACTCTTCAATTCTATCTATCTCCTTATCAGTATGATAATGACCGCAATACCATAAATTATAATTAGTGGATTCTTCTATTTCATTTAAAAAATATTCTGTTGAATTATCTACTGTACTCTGATCTATATCTTCCAAAAACATTTCTCTTGGTAAATATTTATAAGGGCAAGTATGAGATATTATAATATCAATTTTATGATCTAAATTTTTTAAAACTTTCCTTACTTTATTTTTAGTCTTATCGTTTGGTTGTTCACTTTCATACCAATTATAGCCTTTAGATAACCTAAAATATTTATCAACACTATAAGCTCCACCAATTACTAATGTTTTTTTATTATTAAAATCATATACTTCACCATCTTTAGCAAATAATATATTTGGATAATCTTCTTCATAATATACTATTCCATTATGAAATTGTTTTGTTTTATAAGATTTAATATTTTCGGGTCTTTCTTCATGGTTACCATGTATACAAAAAAATGTTATTGGATATTGCAACAAACTATCTTTTAAAAAATAATCTTTCTCATTTGCATAATAATTTATTCCTGCATCTCCTAAGATAATTAAAATATCTTCTGTGGTTGTATCATTATCATAGCAAAAATAAAATACTTCTCTAAAATCTGCATGTTTATCTCCAGTTATATAAGTCATATTTTATCACCACATTTCAATTAGAAAATAATAATTTATTTTTGACTAAGGATTCATCTTCATCTCCAAATGGATGAATTCTTTCAAATCTATAATGAAAATCGATGATATCTTCTAAGGCAATAATCGTTTTAGTGTTATATTCCGAAAGCAAATCATCATTTTTAGGAAGAAACGATGCGGTATCAAATCTAGCTTCGGTTTAATCGCTTGTTAATCTACTACCTTCGATTTTATTCGAATTGTAAGAAAAGTTGATCTGTGCGTAATGATAGATATTGCCTTTAAATTTTGATTCTTTCTGTCTGATCAACTTTTTTTATCTTATTAACATCCATAGAAGCCTCCTCGTATTCCAGTTTAAATAAAAATCAGAACGGCAATTTCATTTTGCCACTACTCATCTGTTTCATCATTTGTTTCATTTGCTCAAAGCGATTCAAAAGCTGATTCACTTCCTGTACGGATAAACCACAGCCTTTGGCAATTCTTGTTTTGCGACTAGCCTTGATAATATCAGGGTTTCTTCTTTCTTTCGGTGTCATCGAAAGAATAATTGCTTCGATATGTGCCATTTGTTTAGGATCTACCTCTACTTTGTTTAATCCCATTTTGGAAGCCCCTGGAATCAATTTCAAAAGATTTTCAAGAGGTCCCATCTTTTTGATTTGTTTCATGGTTGATAAGAAGTCTTCCAAGTCGAACTTTCCCTTTTGCATTTTCTTAGCTGTTTTCAT
>CARZYU010000001.1:15969-19598 GCA_949113215.1 uncultured Bacilli bacterium
AATGGCCTCTTGGGCTTTCTCAACCAAAGAAACAATATCTCCCATCCCTAAGATTCTTCCAGCCATTCGTTCAGGATCGAACGAATCAATTCCATCTAACTTTTCACTGACACCAATGAACTTAATTGGTAAATGAGTAAGGTGTCGAACCGATAAAGCCACTCCACCTCTGGTATCCCCATCCATCTTGGTTAAAACAACTCCCGTAAGAGGCAAGGTTTCATGAAACCCTTCAATGACATGGATGGCATCCTGTCCCATCATCGCATCGATCACAAGTAAAATTTCCTCTGGACAAATCGTTTCATTGATTCGTTTTAATTCGTCCATCAACTCAGAATCAATGTGAAGACGTCCTGCCGTATCGACAATCACATAATCGTAGCCTTTCTCTTTAGCATAAGAAATAGCCTTAGTAGCAATTTCCACAGGATCCTTATGTCCCTCCTGATAAACTTCAATTGCAAGTTGTTTCCCAATATCGCAAAGCTGATCGATGGCTGCTGGACGATAAACATCGCATGCCACAAGCAGCGGTTTCTTCGCATGCTTTTTTCGTAGTAAATTAGCCAGTTTCCCGGCTAAAGTTGTCTTACCACTACCCTGAAGACCTGCCAACATCAAAACAGCAGGATTTCCCTTTAAATTGATGTTTTCGCTCTCGCCCCCAAGAAGTTCTTTCAGTTCATCGTTGACAATTTTAACAAAGACATCTCCTGGCTTTAAACTCTTTTGAACTTCTTCTCCTAACGCTTTCTCACGAACGAGAGAGGTAAATTCTTTTACCACTTGATAGTTTACATCGGCCTCCAAAAGAGCAATACGAATCTCTCGCATCATTTCCTGGATGTTTTCTTCCGTAATTTTTCCATACCCCTTAGCTTTATGAATGACATTTTGAAGTCGTTCCGACAAATTTTCAAACATTGTTATCACCTAGGTTTTATTATAACAAATCTAAAAAAAGAAAGAAACCATTCTATTTCTTACAGAATGGTTTCTTGGTATCCTCTTTGAACGACTGCATCCAGTTTGTTAACTTTGGAAACAACAAAGAAAATTCTTCCGATGGAGGAGTCATTTTAGCCATCATTCGAAATTCCTCTTGTTCCAAAGGAGTAGCATAAGCATAATAGTACCCCATCGCATAATGTTCAATTTGCGAAGGAGTTACGATTCGCTTTGCTTGTAAATCATTCACTTTTTCCAGAGAAATATCTCCTGATTGGATTAAGGAAAACGACTCTTCTGCCAATACTCGTTTCTCAATTAAGGAAAGAAAGACATCGTTATTTGGAAGATGGTAATCAGAAAGTAAGTTTACAAACTCTTCTCTTTCTTCTCTCGTAAACCGTTCTTTCGCTTCTCCATTTACCATCACTAAGTGACGTTTGGAAAGTAGTTCTTCTCTTGTCATTCTATGGCCATCGTACTTTATTTGACCATATTGATTTAATGTTCGATAAAAGGCAAGATTCTCTTTTCTAGGATACACAGCTCCTAAAATACAATTTGCCTTCTTTGCAGAATGATGTTTTAGAAGAAACGAAGCATCGATCAAATCAAAGGGAGGAATAGGAGAATTCTCTCCTTCTTTCATCCAAGCAAGAATCCTTTTGGTATGAGAAAGCAAACGTCTATCATAGACTTCCTGATCGGATAGAAATAATGGTTTTTCTTTCTCTTCATAATAACCTCGAATGGCCTTAGCCAAGATAGGATTGACTTTATCACTCTCCTCTTTTAGATAAGAGAGTAATACTTGCCTGTCTACCAGTGGTTGATACTTAAAGTAATCGCTCTGTCTCTTATTCATAGCGTATAAATGGCCTGAAAAAGAGATTAAATAAGCACAGCGTTCCTTTTCGTTCATAGCCTCTACTATTTCATAACTAGCCATACGATAATTTTTTAAAAATCTTTCTACTTCTTTTTGATTCATGAGAATTCCCCCCTTATTTTATTTTTTGCCCTTTTTTCTGGGTGTAAAAATTCCATATTTTCTGGAATCTCATAGACACAATCTCCATAACGAGAACGTTCTAACAATACATGAAATAAGCGTCCTGCTGGCTTTAGATTATTTTCTTTCATAAAACGAATGCAGTTTTCTCTTAACTCTAAATTATCAAAAAGAGTCATGATATCCTTTTCTCCATTGGGATACGTAATTTCTCTTTGGAGCGTATATTTCTTAGGATCTGCCATAGTATCAAACGGCACTAAATGACAAGCATCATTTGAAAGACTAAATGCACTTTTTTGAAAATGACGAAATGCTTTCGTTTGACGACAACTAGAAAGAGCAGGCGCTATTTCCACAGGAGTAAACGGTTCAAATTGAAGATAAAAATCCACCAAATCATAAGGTCTCTTGCTTCCATCGGACATCGTAATTCCATTTTCGTAAAAAGTTTCTGCATGTTCCATAAACTGATTCAAACGTTCCAATCGTTTACGGGAAAAACCTTTGGCTGCCTTTTTCATATGATTTCTTTTTCGATAGGAATTAAGACTTGAAAATAAAATGGATTCTGTAATATTCAATTCTCCTGCCAATTCTCTCATACGATCCGAATCAAAGTTAAGGTTAGCCATTTTTCGGTAAAGTATGGTATCTTGGGCTTCTCTTTTCATTTCAGTAGACTGTTTTTCCCTTTCTAATTTCCATTGATGGCAAAAAAGATAAAGGCATTTTTCAAACGAAGTTGTTTCTTGAAAATAATCTCTTAGCGCTTTGGTCGCCGAATTACGATTACAAGAAAGATCCGCCACTACTTTCGTTAAATCAGGCCCAATCATCATACGATAGAACAGTTCTTTTCTCGTAAGAGGTAATTGTTCTTCATCCTTCAAAAATCCACTAATATTCAAATAATTTAATGTATCCGCTTCGGTGATGGCATGAAACTTTTCTAAAAATTGCTCTTCCTCCATCGAAAAGAACGAAGCGAGTTTTGAACTAAGTTCTTCCTTCCCTGACTCATCTACGATTTTCATCAAAGATTTAGTGCGCTCTTCGCGAATCTTTCGTTCCTTTACACCTGGCTTTCCACGCTTCATTCTCGTTAAATAAAAGGCCGCTTGTTCCTCTTTACTGCCATATTGACCGACGTACCAAGCCGATGCATCGTAGATGACTTGATCATTGAATACACGAGGCATCATCAGATCATCTTGAATAAATCCCCCAAGATAAGCATAAAAACAAAAGCGTGATTTGGTATAGCGTTCCTTTTCTGACTTATCAAGTGATGAAAAATCAAAATGATTTTTACTTTGAAACTTTTCAGATAAACGATTGAGTGACTCAAGAGAGATTCCAAGATAACTTGCTAAAACTTCCACATTTCCCAATTGATGATCATACATTGTCTGATATAATTTTTTATAATCTTCTAATTTCATTCTAACCACCCCTATACATATGAGCCCTATTTTATCATAATTCCACAAAAAAAGCAAGAATTTCTTGCTTATAGTTCTTCAATATCAAAATCGTCTGGGGCAATTCCACCTTGGGAAATGGTTGGTTCTTGGATTGGAACTTCTTCTGCTTGACCTTCCAAAGGAACAAAACGATTCGTCTCATTGATAGGTTCTTCCTCCCTAAAAGAAGCAAAATCAAC
>CARZYU010000001.1:19614-19970 GCA_949113215.1 uncultured Bacilli bacterium
TGGTTTTTCTTCTACCTTAGGTTGCTCATTCACGACCATAGAAGATGGATTTCCATTCCAAACCGTAACCACATCACAGTTTCCACTCGATGGTGCAGGAGATGGCATTTGCAGTTTCACAATCAGAGGAATCTTAAATGCTTGACCAAAGGCAAGACAAGTTCCTGCTTGTAATGTCTTTTGCTTTTCGACAATCTCATCACTGATATTCGGTACCATTTTACGAATGTAATCGACATCGACTGGATGGTTCATCTTGAAGATCATGAAGTTCGAACACTGCGAAATAACCGTATCCGATAATTCTACCGGTCTTTGAGAAATAAGACCTAATAACACCCCATATTTACGTCCTT
>CARZYU010000001.1:19980-24146 GCA_949113215.1 uncultured Bacilli bacterium
CGCTCAAAGATGTTGTATCCAATCAAGAAACGGTCGGTATCGTTTTGAATGTAACGATGTGCTTCTTCGACAATGATATGGAAAGGAATTTGGGCTCTATTTTTCGAACTCTTTGCGAATTGGAACAAAAGTCTCGTATAGATTTTCGTAATAACTTTTGCAACATCGTCATCTACATCATCCAAATTGACATTGATGATTTGATACTTACGATTTCCTGATACCAATAATTGATTCAAATATTCTGGAAGAGAAATGTACTCTTTTACGTCAAAAAATCTTGCATAGTTTCCAATGAGTAACGCATGAAGTCTCACTTTGATGGTCACTGCATCGCCATAGGTATTTTCGTTTCTTAACCATCCTTCGCTAATCAAAGTAAAGTTAAGAGCCTTTTCCACATCTTCTAGCGTAAAGAAGTGCCCCGTTCCTGGTTCGTATTCATCAAATTCATCTTTGATGAAGCTCACGACATACTCTGTTAAAAGAATGCTTTCAGAAAATTGACCTGTCGAATCAATCAAGAAACATTCCCTAAATTTACGAACGTAACCAATTCCTTGTACGGGAGAATCCAAACTAAACTGTGGAGTTGAACAACTGGCAATGATCGAGAAAATTTCATCTCGCTTTCTGGAAGCTGTCTCATTACTATAAAGAACAGTCATAATGGCCTTTGCAATCAAATGATTCTTATAGTCGAGAGCCTTTTGATCTTCTTCCGCAAAAATATTGACCAATTTGATCATTCGTTCAATGATCGGAAGTTGGGAATGATTTGTTGCTTGTAACAACAAAGCCCAATCATCAACGTTTAAAAGCCAAATTGGAATACGCAAGGCCTCTCCTACTCCATCCGTTTCATTGGTCGTATAAAACTTGTAATTGTAATTTGGATCAATACTAGATAAAGTACGAAAGGCATTGTAGTATTCTCCAGAAGAATCAAACAAGAAAATATTAGAACGATAAGGAAATAATTCCTTATTGGCAAATAGATTTTGGAATACCCTAGTCACTCCACAAGATTTTCCACTACCACTGTTTCCAAAGATCGCAAAGTGATTGCTAAAAAATGAATTGACCTTCATATGGACAGGTTTATCGTTATAGAAAGGACTAACCCCAAGTAACATATTGCCAGGCTTGTCTTCTCCTAATATCTTAGGAATCTCATCGTCGTTTACGACGCGAATGGAAGCATCCAAAGAGGGTTTTCGGATTACTCCTCCAAATAACTCCCCATCCACAAATTCTCCTAAGAAACGTACCTTTACGATTCCTTCCTTTAAATCGTCTACCTCTCCTAATACTTTTTTATCCTGATCTTCAAATACAACATGCAAATTCATTAAATTGAGTGTCAACGGAACATCTTTCTTTAGTGAAACATCTGCTCCTTTATCGCTAATATACACAATCCGATCAAACATAATAATCCCCTTTTCTATAATATTTCTTCGATTCTTTTTCTTAAGTGTTCATCCTGTACGAAAGCCAAAACTTCCTGTTTTTTATGAAAACACTGAAGTGTTTCCTCATACAAGTCGAGTTTTTTTTCCACTTGTTTTAACTGTTTAAAGACGGCATTCCGACTCACATCATAATTCTCTGCCATTTCGGAAAGAGATAGATCATACTCGTAATAATCGACAAAGTATTGCCTCTGTTTTTCCGTAAGTAAGTCCTGATAATAATCGTACAAATTATTGTAATAGATCTTCTTATCCATTTTACCCCCAAATGAGCCTTGATACAACCAAATAGCCAATAAATAACGCTACCAAAACGTACAATGCCGTAAAGTATTTTCTCTTGTAAGAAAAATGGTTGTTAAGTGCCATCACTAACATATCCAAAGCAACTAAAATCTGTAACCACATCACCATCGTTTCCTCAAAGAAAGAAGCAATTGCCAAGAAAGCGGCAACAATGGTAATGATAATTTGAAGCACAAACAAACACTTACTTGGACGCTTTGGTCCTTTCGCTTCTTGTCTTTTTTGTGCCCGTTCGATATCTTTACTCGTTATTTTATATCCCATACTACCCTCACATCATATCTTTAAACAAACCATAAATATATTTTTCAATATCAAATACTTGGAAGTCTTCTTTTCGTTCCCCAAGCCCAATAAATTTAACGGGAATGCCAACTTCTTCTTTGATCGCTAAGACAATACCACCTTTAGCGGTACCATCTAATTTAGTCAAAACAATTCCTGTTACATTGGTAATTTCTTTAAAGCTCTTTGCTTGAGAAATTCCGTTTTGACCTGTCGTCGCATCGATCACCAACAACGTTTCCTGTGGTGCTCCCTCAATGAAGGAAGCAATGACTCGATTGATTTTCTCTAATTCTTGCATTAAATTACTCTTATTTTGAAGGCGTCCTGCTGTATCAATCAAGATAATATCGTAATTTTCTTTCTTAGAAAGTTCCAGTCCATCGTAAATGACACTCGAGGGATCGACTCCTTCCTGTTTTCCATAGAATCCAACCCCAATTTTTTGACTCCACTCTTCTAGTTGTTTGGTAGCCCCTGCTCGAAAGGTATCTCCAGCAATTAACAGTACTTTCTTCCCTTCCTCTTTCAAGCGATGAGCAAGTTTCGCAATGGTCGTCGTCTTTCCCACCCCGTTCACTCCAACGAAAAGCATCACCGTAGGACCGTTTTCATTGTAGTTTAATTTGGTAGAAAGAACAGAATCATCGACATAGATGATGAACAACTCATCGACGATGATCTCTTTCAGTTCTTCGGGACTCTCCAAATGTTCCTTTCGAACGCGATCACGAAGACGATCCATAAAGTCCATCACCGTATTTACACCGATGTCAGCCATGATTAAGGTCTCTTCCAATTCCTCAAAGTATTCTTCGGTTATCTTATGATATTTGTTCGTAAGATTCGAAAGCCTAGAAACAAAAGAATTTCTCGTTTTGCTAAGACCTTTCTCATAAATCTTGACCTCTTGTTCGACTTTTTTTTCTTCCACTTTTTCATTTATATCTTCTGTTTTCTGTGTTTCTACTACATTTTTATTCGTTTCCTCTGTCGAATCTGGTTTTTGAAACATACCTTTGATCTTTTGGAATAATCCCATTTTTATCACCTGTCCTTATTATATCAAAAAGCACATACAAAAAGAAGAACTAGTTCTTCTGATACAAAATATTAATATCGACATCTCCCTTGATCCCAGGAATCCTTCCATCATCACATAACTGCCACATGACATAACGAGAATCATAGTCCGTCTCTTTGGTATAGTGAGCAAGCCAAACATCATTCTTTTTAGAATGATACTTCCATACCTGATTTAAATAGTTCTTACTACCATAGAGCATTCCCTGATATCCATGTTTCTCTATCGTTTGAATGAATTCCTCAGCCACTTGATTGAGACCAAATAAGCTTAAACCCATCTGATTGAACGAACTATAGCATTCCCAATCAAATACAACCGGTAATTCTAACCTTTCTTTTTCCAATTGTTCGACAATCCACTCAGCTTGTTTTTTCGCCTCTTTTTTACCATTCGCATAAGAATAGAAATAAACACCTACTTTTAACCCATTCGCTTTGGCATTTTTGATGTTTTCTTTAAAATAAGGATCTAAGATGTATTCTCCCCCAATTTCCCTTTGACTACCAATTCGAATCATTACAAAAGAGGCCCCTGCTTCTTTCACTTTCGAAAAATCAATTTCTCCTTGCCATTTTGAAACATCAATTCCGATTTCATTGTCTTCCTTCTTATAAGAAGCCATCACTTCTTCAAAAGTGGTATAACTTTCTTCCCCACTTGAAGAACTCTTTTTTGGCTCATAGACAGATAACTGAAAAGGAATTTCTTCTTTGTTGTTACTACTATCGATGGCAACGTAACGTAGCGGATAGACTCCAACGTTATTAAGATCGTATTCGCCTTCTATCTTACAGGTAGGATTGGCATCGTAATTATCCGCACAAAGGATTTCACTTACCAAATCAACATTGCTTCCCTTTTGCACACGATAAGACTTATTTAACCAAATCAAAGGCTCTTCCCGATCTACCACTTCAATTTGTAATGTCCCTCTGTATTTTTTCTTTTCGATTTGGTAGAGAAAAGAAAGCTCTTGTTTTCCAAGTTGCGTAGTATCGATGGTACTATCGTCC
>CARZYU010000001.1:24156-27448 GCA_949113215.1 uncultured Bacilli bacterium
AGGTGATAATATCGCTAAGTTTCTTATCACTATAAACATCAATGAGAGATTCTTTGATTGAAAATTTGCTATTATCAAGTACCACGCGATGAGAAAGGTAATAAAGTAGTCCCCCTCCAAAGAGTAAAATCATTCCAAAGGAAAGTCCCAAAATTACAATGGTTTGTTTTTTCATTGTCTTCCTCCCATCATCCTTATTCTATACTAGAAAACAAACATTTAAAAGTATTTTATGAAAGGAAGAAAGAGTTCATCAGTAGACAAAAGGACACATTTGTGTTAGAATGAATAGCGGTTAGTTCTTTCGAGATAGAAATGTAACAAAAAGAAAGGAGTTATTACTATTATGAATAAACCAATAGAAACGAAGATCGTCGTTCTAGGTGGTTTAGGTGAAATCGGAAAAAACATGTATTGTGTAATGCATGGAGACGATATTGTTATTATTGATGCGGGAGTTAGTTTTCCAGAAGGAGAACTATTAGGAATTGATTACGTATTACCAGATTATACTTTTTTAAAGGAAAATGAAAAGAAGATCAAAGCTTTGATCATTACTCATGGTCATGAAGACCACATTGGAGGAATTCCCTTTTTACTACAGACAGTCAACGTTCCTGCCATTTACGCTCCAAATCAAGCAAAAGAATTGATTGCTCTAAAGCTAGAGGATCGAAACATTCGTTACGATAACCTAAACGTCTATACCGAGGATACGATACTAACCTTCGATCAAATAACGGTAGAATTTTTTAGAACGACACACTCGATTCCTGATTCTCATGGAGTCTGTGTCACAACTCCTAATGGTACCTTAGTAACCACAGGAGACTTCAAATTTGACTTAACACCGATTGGACCAGTAGCAAACTTACACAAGATGGCCGAAATTGGAAAAAGGGGTGTCACGATTCTTTTAAGCGATAGTACTAACGCTTTAAATGAAGGAATGTCGACCAGCGAATCAAAAGTAGATACTGCCTTAAACGACATTTTTGATATTTACACCAACGAGCGTATCATCATTGCAACCTTTGCCTCGAATATTTATCGTTTAAAGCATATCGTCGAGACTTGCTACAAACACAATCGTAAAATCTGTGTCTTTGGGCGCAGCATGGACAACAACATCAACATTTCCATTAGTGGTGGTTATATCGATCACAAAGAATTGTTCATTCAACCAGAAGAAGTCAATCAATTAAAACCAAATGAAGTAACCATTCTTTGTACGGGAAGTCAAGGAGAACCTTTAGCGGCACTCTCTCGAATTGCCGCAGGAACACACAAACAAATTAAACTCCGGCCAGATGATATCGTCGTGTTCTCTTCTTCCACCATTCCAGGAAATGCCTTAAGTGTTTCCAAAACAATCAATAAGTTGTACTTAAAAGGCGTAAAAGTCTTCACCAGTACCTTGATGACGGATCTACACACTTCAGGACATGCCAATGAAGAGGAATTAAAGTTGATGATTCGTTTGCTCATGCCAAAATACTTGATGCCATTCCATGGAGAATATCGCATGTTAAAGCACCATGCTGACATTGGAGTCGAATGTGGAATGCCAAAAGAAAATACGTTCATTCTACAAAATGGAGATATTTTATCGATGGTAAATGGAGAAATCAAAAAAGATGGAATGATCCCAGCTCCAGACGTCTACGTCGATGGAAATCGGATTGGAGAAATCGGTGGAGCTGTTCTTAGAGATCGAAAGATTATGGCAAGTGATGGTATCCTAGTCGTCATTGCCAACATCGATATGCACAAAAGAGAATTATTAATCAAACCGAACATTACGACAAGAGGCTTCATTCTCATCAACGAAAACGAAGAACTCATTCATAAAATAGAAGGAATTGCAGCAGCTTCCATTCGTGAAAAACTAAAAGATCCTAATGCAAATTTCTTAGATATCAAGAATCAAGTGACTGCCGACTTAATTCCATGCATCCAAAAAATGACTGGAAGAAAACCCATTATTTTACCCGTTATTTTAGATATCAAAAGGACTACGACCAAAGCGTAGTCCTTTTTTAAGAGAGATTTTTTTGATAGACCTTCCATCCATGACTGTCTAAAACCCCTTGATTATAATTGTCCCACAACAAGTAAGTTAAAAGCCTTTCTTTCGTAACGCGATCAGATTTTCTCTCTTCTTCTGTAAAGAAAAAGCAATCCAACAAATCTTCATTTTCTACATGTGCCCGATGGTATTCTTTTTCTAATTCAGAAGGAGAATTCACAGCAATACAAAAATCGCAACAAGATGAAAAAATTTCATGATAATAAACAGCAGGCACTTCTCTTCCATCCTCTAATGGAACCATCATCTTTTTCTTTTCAAAAATAAAATAAAACGGTAATGCTACATCTTCTTTTGCTAAATCCACATCTGGATTTGGCAAAATATTTCTCTCTTCTTCCGATGCATTTAAAGTTCCGCGTACTAAAGTAGAAAGCGTAAAATATTCCTTAGAATCGGTAACTTCAAATACCTCTTTAGTTGGTAAAGAACTCATACTCACACTTCTTTCTTAAATTTCTTTTTATCCTACCATAAACATACAAAAAAAGGAAGCTTATTTTGCCTCCTCTTGTGCTCTTGTTTCACGAATAACCGTCACTTTGATGGTTCCAGGATATTGCATTGTACTCTCAATTTTCTCTTTTACTTCTCTTGCAATACGATGACTTTCTAGGTCATCCACTTCTTCTGGTTTGACAATCACACGAAGTTCCCTACCAGCTTGAACTGCGAAGCTCTTTTCGACTCCTGACATTTCTTTGGCAACTTCTTCTAACTGGCTAAGACGTTTGATGTAGTTTTCCAATGAATCATTTCGTGCTCCTGGGCGAGATGCCGAAAGGGCATCCGCAATCGCAACCAAAACAGAAATGACGCTTTTTGCTTCCGTATCTCCATGATGAGAAGCAATCGCATTGATGACTGTTTCTGATTCTCCAAATTTTTTAGCAAGATCGATTCCAATTTCCACATGACTTCCTTCGATCTCATGATCGACGGATTTTCCAATATCGTGGAGTAATCCTGCCCGTTTTGCCAAAGCGACATTCTCGCCTAATTCACTGGCAAGAACTCCTGCCAAATGCGCAACTTCTTTCGAATGTTGAAGTGCGTTTTGACCATAACTCGTTCGAAAATAGAGTCTTCCAATCAGTTCTACCAAGGCCGGATCCACTTTGGTAATTCCAAGCTCGAATAACGTTTCATTTCCGTATTCAACGATTTTATGCTTCATCTCTTTGCTGATCTTATCGTATAGTT
>CARZYU010000001.1:27458-38820 GCA_949113215.1 uncultured Bacilli bacterium
GATTCGTGTCGGATGAATTCTTCCATCCTTAATGAGATCTTCCAGTGTCAATCTGGCAATCTCTCTTCGGAGAGGATCAAAACTAGAAAGCACGACTGCCTCTGGAGTATCGTCAATAATCAAATCTACCCCTGTAATGGCTTCAATCGTCCGAATGTTTCGCCCTTCTCTTCCAATGATACGACCTTTCATATCATCATTTGGTAAGGTTACGACGGTAACCGTCTGCTCATTGGCAATGTCAGCAGCATACCGTTGCATGGAATTGACAAGCAAATTTTTGGCTTTCTTATCTACTTCCAATTTTGCTGCGTTTTCTTGTTCTCGAATGTATGCTGTAATCTCTTTTGTCATCGCTTCTTTGACACGTGACATTACCATCTCTTTGGCTTTTTCTTTGCTAAAGCCAGAAATCTTCTGCAAAAGTTCTAGCTCTTCTTCTTTCAAACTCTCTACTTTACTTTGTTCTTCTTGGATTTTATTTTGTTTTTCGGCAAGTTTTGCTTCTCTTTCATCGAGATTTGCTTCCCTTTTTTGATAAAGTTCATCTCGTTTGTCGATGCTGTTTTCTCTTTGAATCAATCTCTCTTCTGATTCTTTTAACTCTTGCTTTTTTTCTTTGATTTCTTTCTCAGCATCGAGTTTTAACTTGTAAGCTTCTTCTTTGGCTTCTAAAAGAGAATCCCTCTTTGCCTTTTCTGCTTCTTTTTTTCCTTTTTCAATCAATGCTTCGGCTTTTTTTGAAGCACTGTTTTCTCGACGGTAATTCCATAATACAACGGCTCCACCGCCAGCTACTAATCCAATCATTCCAAGTAAAATGGAGAAAAGGATACTTCCCATAAATACCTCCATTCTAGATTTATTTAAAATTACATTTTTAAATTGTCATCCAACTCTATTGTAAGTTTCTTTGAAGGATAATGTCAAGGGAAAAACATCGGGTACCCATATAAAAACACCTAGAGATAGGTGCTTTCGTTATCTTACTTTTCTCCGGTTGGCTTTGACTTTGCAATATGGTAGAATTCTCTCACTTGTGCTTCAATTTCTTCTGCTAATTCTTTATGATCACGTAAAACTAATTTCACGTTTTCCTTTCCTTGTCCTAATTTTTCACCTTTGTATGCATACCAAGCTCCCGTCTTTTCAATGACACCAGCTTCGGTTCCCATATCGACGAGTTCTCCTTCGTGAGAAATTCCTTCTCCATACATGATATCGACACTAGCTGTTTTAAATGGAGGAGCAATCTTATTCTTCACCACTTTGATATTCGTACGATTTCCTACAACGGAATCTCCCATCTTGAGAGCTTCACTACGACGAATATCCAAACGAATGGAAGCATAGAACTTCAAAGCCCTTCCTCCTGTTGTCGTCTCTGGATTTCCAAACATAACTCCCACTTTTTCACGCAACTGATTGATAAAAATCACAATGGTATTTGTCTTGTTGATGGCTCCAGATAATTTTCGAAGCGCTTGTGACATCAAGCGAGCTTGTAATCCCACATGACTATCTCCCATATCTCCATCAATTTCTGCTTGAGGAACCAAAGCAGCGACCGAGTCGATTACAATGATACTAACGGCTTCACTTCGCACCAAGGCTTCACAAATCTCGAGTGCTTGTTCACCAGTATCTGGTTGCGATAATAAAAGTTCATTGGTATTCACTCCTAAATTTTTCGCATAGACAGGGTCCAAAGCATGTTCTGCATCAATAAAAGCCGCTCTTCCACCAAGCTTTTGCACTTCTGCAATCGCATGAAGTGCAAAGGTTGTCTTACCACTCGATTCTGGTCCATAGATCTCTATAATTCTTCCTTTTGGATATCCTCCTGCTCCAAGTGCAATATCAAGGGCAAGAGATCCTGTAGAAACGGTTTCCACATTCAAATGAGCATCTTCCCCAAGTTTCATAATAGAACCTTTACCAAATTGTTTTTCAATATCATTTAATACTTGTTCCAAAGCCTTGTCTTTATCGACTGACTTGCCAGTTGTTTTATTCATTTTGTCCTCCTAATTTTTTCTTACAATTCTATTGTATCCTAGCCATTTCAAAAAAGCAAGAACTTTTTTCGAACAATAGTTTGTTATATTTTTCCATCGATTTTATAAGGCAAAACAAAAAAAGAAACGCTTCAAACGTTCTTTTTGCTTTCCTATAATTCATCGATTTCGTCATTTTGTTTTTTCGGAAAAATAAGTTGTTTATTCAACCGAAAATACTCATATGCAGAAAAAATGGACATCACTGCAGCGAAATACAATAAGAAATCGGCAATTTGGAAATTCCAAAGTTCGAAAGGCAGGTTGTAAAATAAAGAAAGAACCGTTCCAATCATCAAACAAGCCGTCTTAATCTTCCCAGAGCCAATGGCTGCCACTACCTTTCCTTTTGCCGCTGCCTCCATCTTGATCGCATTGACAACAATATCCCTCAAAATTAAAATGACGGGAATAATCGAAGGAACCATTCCTTGCGCTGCCAAAACAACCAAAACAGAATTAACGAGTGCTTTATCGGCAATCGCATCTAACATCTTTCCCGTATCGGTAATCATGTTGTACTTTCTTGCAATATACCCATCCAAAAAGTCCGTAAGAGAGGCTAACATGAACAATCCACCAGCGATCAAATATTGACTCTTCACGTAGATCCCACCAACGAAAAGTCTAGGAAAATCAATTCCAATCGCATAAAAAGGAAACATCAAAAGTACCAAGATGACAATCGTCATAATGAGTCTTAATACCGTAAGTTTATTAGGTAAATTCATACTAATTCCTCCACTTCGTACACACCTGGTAACAATTCATTGCTCACTTTCTTTTCGTGCGATCCCACCGAACGAATCAAGAAGAAACTCACGATGATAAACAATACAATACCACCCAAGACAAAAAATCGAACCGGTATCTTTTTCCTTGGTTTTCTCTCTTTCGTATAAGGCGAAGTGATTTTTTTCATTTCTTCTTTGGGTTCTTGTTTTTTCTTTGCATCTAAAATATCATCGAGCGAAATTTTTGAGGTATGCTCGAAAAGAAAATCATTAAATTCATCCAATACCTTTTCAGAATCTAGTCCTAAATATTTAGCATACTGCTTCACAAGTTCTTTTAAAATATAGACATCTTTAAAAGCTCTTGTATTCCCTAGTTCAATATTTTCAAGTTGAATCGCTTCGGTTTGTAAATCTTCCGCTGCCTCTTCGATACTAACTCCTTGATTTTCTCTGTTTTCTTTTAAAAACTCACCTAGTTCTTTCAACATGATCACCTTACTTTTCCAATCAAAAAAATAATACTTTATAAGCCACGTTCTGTAACCTAGATCACTAGGCGACAAACATCTATCTACTGACGAATCAGTCTCTATCTCCGTTATCTTTCCTTCGATAGAACTCCCCTACCAAAATTTGGGTTTCTCACTCGTGGGGTTTACCAACGTTTCACACTTTCCTTTCGAAAAGTTATCGTCACTGTGGCACTTTATGTATACTAAAGTCCTATCGATTGACTTAGACTCTTTCTACGCCGTTAGAAATTTCTACCCTAGGTTATCCCTAGGCACGAACATTAAGAGCATCACAGCTCTTGTGAGCATGGACTTTCCTCTATACTACCAGAGTACAGCGTTTGTCAAAGTATTATTCTTCTTTTCCGTAGACGACTTTTTCAATTTGCGACAACCGTCTCAAAATATCTAAGTTGGTCATTTCTCCTTTATCCTGTGTTTTCGCAATTTCCATGTTCGTCTCTTGATTACGAAGTTCCTGTTTTAAATACATGATTTCATTCAACAATTCCTCTTTTTCTTTTTCCAAATTCTTGATAATCGAAAAGAACTGTTCATAATCTCCAATAATCGTATCTAAAAATTGGTCCACTTCCTTTAAGCGATAACCACGTGTATCGATCTTAAATTCTTTTTCTAAAATATCTTGTGGAGTTAACGTAACTTTATTTTGATACATAAGATTCACCAATCCCTTTGTATTATATATTGTCGCAAAAAACAGATGATTTGTCAATGGAGGAGAAAGGAATCTACCTATGTAAGAAATAGTCGATCGGTCTTGAAGAGGCACCTAACTTTTTTGATAGTTGATAGGCAATATCGGTATCATAATGGGTTTCAACATTCATCAAGTTTGAAACTTCTTTAAGAGTAATTCCAAACTGTGGCAACACACTAAAGCGACAAACATCCTTCAACAATCCAACCAAGCGTCTTTTATTATCGTAAGCATTGGCGATTTTATCTTCCGCTTCGCAAAACTCATCGGGATCAATTAAAACAATACCATCGGAACTTAAGATAGCATTCGATCGAGAAAGATCCCTAGCTTGGATTCCATCGTTTGCAAAACGTTCCATCAAGCAATCTAGTTGTCTAACATTATCCAAAAGATAATCCGTAGGAGCCAATAAAACATTGATCGGTTCCTCTTGATAATATTTCGAAACATATCCATCAAAGCAAGAAGGATCTCGTTTTGTTTGAAGCAAAGAAAAAGGAGAATCTATTTCCCAAAAAACATCCTCAAATTGAATCAAGTGAGGATTGCTGATGTCTTTTAAATAATCAAAAACAGAAAGTGAAATTCTTCCACTATCGGTATTCTTGTAATACTTTTTAATTGCTTTCGTACCATCACGAAACACTTCTGCTTGATAACCACTTCCCAAATAAATGAAATTGTTTTCTCTAATATTTAATTTGTTTCCCGTTCTATTGTAATACCCCATATCTTCTTCACCACTAGCGCTTTATCCTACCAAAAAAAGGAAGAAAAGTAAAGTTACTTTTTAATGTACCATTTTCTTTTCAATAGAGGAGACGTTTTCCATCATCATAGAAGAAGAGCTCATCAATTTTATCTGTTCGGTTTTTTGAATCATTCTACTAAATACTTTCATAATCTCAAATTGTGTCATTTTTCTCACCTCAAATAGAACATTACTCCTATTTTTTTCATCTTGCATTGCTTTCGACAAACAAAGACAAAATTAGTTCCAAATTTTAAATAATTTGTCCGTAAAAAGATGGAAAAAAATAGGACTCTATAGTATAATTTATATCAGGTGATGAAATGAAGTATCCAAGCGGCATTAAGAAAAATCACATCGAGAGGGAAATTACTTATGGTAATAGAGGAATGAGCTTGGAAGAAGACTTGAACCAAAGCAATGCTTATTATCGGGAAATCGGAAAAGCTTACATCTATAAAAAACCGACTCCCATCAAAGTGACAAAAGTCGTCTATCCATCCAGTCGAGAAGCCATCATCAAAGAAGCCTTCTTCGAAATGCCATCGACGACAGATTACAATGGAATCTATCAAGGATTCTACATTGACTTTGAAGCAAAAGAGACTACCAATAAAACATCCTTTCCTCTTGCAAACATTCATCCTCATCAAATTGAGCATCTAAGAAATGTCTTGTCCCAAGGAGGAATTTGTTTTCTTGTTGTTCGTTTCACCACACAGAATCTTACATTCTTATTAATGGGGGAAAAACTGATGAAGTTTTTAGACGAATTCGACCGGAAATCGATTCCACTTGCTTATTTTCAAAAAGAAGGAAACCTCATCAAAGAAAAATATAGACCAAGGATCGATTATTTAGAAGTCATCGATCAAATAAATGGAGGTATGAATCGTGGCAAAAGCAAAACATTCCAATCATAATAAAGCAAAATCTCAAAATCAACACGCAAAAACAACACAAAATACAAAGAAAACAAATACAACAGCGCAACAGACAAAGGCAACTCCTACATTTTCTAAGAGCAAATTGACGAATCAAAATAAACTTATCATCTTAGGAATTGTTGTAGCTCTTCTCCTCATTGGATATTTCACATTAGGACTAGCAATTACCGTCATTCTAGCGGTAGGAATTGCGTTCATCTTAGGACTTGCTCGTCTTCTAGACCGAGTAAAAGGCAAAAAAATGCAACGAAGAGTTCTAAATATCATTCTCATTTCTTTCCTTTCCATAGCCATTTTGGTCTGCATGGGAGGAGTAGCCTTTTTAGGATACGTCGTTGTCAAAGCTCCAAAATTTGATGTGAAGCGACTAAACACCAAAGAAACCAGTCTCTTTTTAGACATCGATAATCAGGTTTATGCAGAATTAGGAGCCGAAAAAAGAGAGAAAATAAACTACGATGAACTTCCTCAAGTATTAGTCGATGCGATCGTGGCAACCGAGGATTCAAGATATTTCCAACACAACGGATTTGATGCTCCTCGTTTTATCAAAGCGGTCGCAGGACAATTACTGGGAAGAAATGCTGGTGGTGCTTCTACCATCTCTATGCAGGTCATTAAAAATAGTTTCACCTCGAGTGAAGCCAGTGGATTTGAAGGTTATGTTCGAAAATTCACCGATATTTATCTCGCTGTTTTCAAATTGGAAAAGAATTATACCAAAGAAGAAATTTTCGAGTTCTACGTCAACAACCATCTATTAGGCGGAAACATCTATGGAGTGGAACAAGCGAGCCAATACTATTTTGGAAAAAGTGTTAAGGATTTGAATTTGAGCGAAGCTGCGACCATTGCAGGAATGTTCCAATCGCCTAATCGCTATCGGCCAAATGTCAATCCTAAAAATGCAACAGCAAGAAGAACAACGGTTTTAAATCTAATGAAACGACATGGCTACATCACGCAAGAAGAATTCGATATTGCAAATAGTATTCCAATGCAAAGCTTAACCGTCGATAGTTCGGCTAATGTCACCCCGTATCAAAGTTACATTGATACCGTCGTAACAGAATTAAACGAGAAATATAACATCAATCCTTACGTCACTCCTGTGGAAGTTCATACGAACCTCAATCGTAGTAAACAAGATGCCGTCAATCGTGTCTTAGCAGGAGATGGATTTGATTGGGATGATGATAAAATCCAAGCTGGTATCTCTGTACTCGATTCTCAAACAGGAAAAATACTAGCCGTTGGAAACGGTCGTAATCAAAATGGAGATGACCGGATCTACTATGGAACGAAATTAAAACGTCAACCAGGATCTACCGCAAAACCACTTTTTGACTATGGTCCAGGTATGGAATACAACAACTTTTCTACTTATACTTTATTTGATGATTCACCTTACAGCTATAGCGATGGAAGAGAAGTAAACAACTGGGATGGAAGTTTCTATGGAACTCTAACCTTACGTCGTTCCTTAGCGTTATCGCGTAACATTCCAGCCTTAAAAGCTTTCCAACAAGTCGACAATAAAAAGATCATCGAATTTGTAGAAGGACTAGGAATTACTCCAGAAGTGGAAAATGGTAAAATTCATGAAGCCCATTCTCTAGGAGCCTTTACCGGAGTTTCCCCACTTCAAATGAGTGCAGCTTATGCGGCCTTCTCCAATGGAGGATATTATAACGAACCTTACTCTATCAATAAATTTATTTACCGCGACGATGGAAAAGTCGTAGAGCACGAAGAAAAAAGACATAAAGCGATGAGCGATTCCACTGCCTACATGATCACTTCGGTTTTACAAGATGTTACCATTATGGGTTCTCCTATTCACAATGTCGCCGTAAAGACCGGAACAACGAACTTCGATTGGGCGACTATTGAACGTAATGGCCTCCCAGGAGATGCGATCCGTGATTCTTGGGTCGTTGGTTATTCTACCAAAACCGTCATTGGTATGTGGTATGGATACAACACCAGCAATAGTGAATATTGTATGAGAAATGGTCCATCAAGTGTCCAAAGAGAACGTCTCTTCCGTGCTCTTGCCAACAATGTATTTGAAGGTGACCGTGAAGAGTTTAAAATGCCAGATAGTGTCATTCAAGTTGGAATTGAAATGGGATCCAACCCTCCGATGTTGGCCCCATCAGGAAGCGAAAATGTCGTATACGAATACTTTAAAAAAGGGACAGAACCAACAGAGACAGCAAAGCAGTACGTGAAATTAGCAACTCCAGGAAATTTAAAAGCGACTTACAATCAAAAGGATAAAAAAGTAACTCTTACCTGGAATAAAGTAAACCCAGGAGACCGTTTGGATAACTTTGGAGCCTTTGGATACAACGTTTATTATAATGACACGCTTTTAGGATTCACCGAAAAAACAACGTTCACGATCAACAATCCAAGTAATCCTTATGGAAAATACAAAGTCATTGCTACTTTTAAAGACTATAGTGCCAACCAAAGCGATCCCGCAACAACAACATTAGGAGAAGAAGAAAAAGAAATTACAAGTAAATTATCGGTATCCACTTCGGAAACTGCAACAGTAGGAAGTCCTATTCCATCTCCACAGAGTGTCATCATTGTCTTAGAGGATAATGACGATGTTACAGGCAAAGCATCTTTCACTACAACCGTAACCGATGAAAGTGGAATCATCTTAAACGATACAACCTTTACGACTGCTGGAACCTATAAAGTCATCTATCATGTCGTTTACAAAACTCACAAAAAAGATTATACGGTTACTTATACTGTCAGTTAAAAAAGAGCCTTTAAAAAGCTCTTTTTATTTTACATTTTGATGAGGACAAATATCTTTTAATTTACAGCGTTCACATTCTGGTTTCATTGCCTTACAGTGATAACGACCAAATAAGACCATTTGATGATGACGTCTAGCCCACGTTTCTTTACGGTATAACTTCATCAGACTCTGTTCTACTTCCAAGACAGAAGCATCTTTTTTAGCAAAGCCTAATCGCTTACTGACTCGCTCTACATGGGTATCAACAGCGATGGCAGGGAAATCATAGAGATTACTCAAAACAACATTTGCAGTCTTTCTTCCCACTCCAGGAAGAGATTCTAACACTTCTCGATCATTTGGAACGTGACCCCCATAGGAAGTAAGAAGTTCCTTCGCAATTTCCTTAATGTAGATCGCTTTTTTACTAACGAAACCAATCGGACGAAGAATCTCTTTTACGTCTTCCAAAGGAGCATTAGCAAGATCTTCTAAAGACGGATACACTTCCCAAAGTTCCTTCGTCACTTGATTCACTCTTTGATCCGTTGTTTGAGCACTCAAGGCAACCGCAATCAACAATTCATAATCTTTTTCATAATGTAATTCACAACGGGGATTGGGAAACAATTCTTCAAGGTATTCCTCGAAGATTGCCACCCTATTCTTCTTCGTCATCTTCAAACCAGTCATAATCAAATACTTCCTTTGTTTCTTTTCTTTCTCGTGAAAAACGTTGTTTATTCTGTTCGACATCTTCCTTTGTTTTAATTCCCTTTTTTCCCCATTCATAAAGGATCTTATCAATATAACGTAAGTTAGAAACTCCATTGAAGGTCGCTTCCTTCAATGCTTCCAAAATCACTTCTTCCTTAATTTGACTATCGAGCCAAGCCTTGATGATTTCGTATTCAATAGGACTTAGAGTACGCCCAAATTCTTTTTCAATCCTTTCATAAATCGTACTATTACTAGAATCAACCGTATTGACATCTTCTTCTAATAAAAGAGAAACTTTTCGATAAAAAGGTTCTAATGTAATATGTTCTTCTCTTTGGTTGGCTTCATTTTTGACTACAACAACCTCTAAAAATCCTTTATCTTCTAACGTGCCAATGCTCTCCATCACAGAAGCAATCGGCAAATGGAAATCATTTGAAATCTTCTGGGGATTGAACAAAGAATCCTCTCCTTGCTGATACAGATACATCAAAAGGAGAAAATCGGAAAGTTCTAATTTCCATTTAGAATAGTTCTGCAAAAGATAAAGAGGAATTACTAAATTGCCTTGTTTTAAGATTTCTATCAATTTTGAACTTTTCATCATCATCACCTCTTTAATGGTTATTATCTTATCACAAAAATAGAACTACTCAAAATGATTTTGACAATAGATAAGGAGTGCCTGCTTTTCATTTGGAATGGTTCCCTTTAATACCTCATTGATCAAGGTATCGTACACCTCTTTCAGGTAAGGTCCTGGTTTTCTTCCTAAAGCCCGTGTAATCTCTTCTGAAGTAATATCCAAATCTTGTCGCTTTTCAATTGGTAACTTCTGAAATGCTTCGATGATCTCTTTCTTGGAAATTCCTTTGATCGAAGCTGCAACGGTATTGATATAAAGACCATAACGATAAAGAGTCGTAGGTGCTAAATTATTTTCCCTTCTAGCAGCATTGATTTCTTTGATTAACTGTTTTTCATTCTTATTAAATGGATAGCGATCCATAACATTCAAAACAGCCCAAATTCCCATCAAATCATCGTAACTCGTCACTTTCTTAAGTCTAGATAGTTCCAGTTCTTTATCGAGACCAAGCGTTCTCAAAAGACGAATTCCTTCTTTTGCATTACTGCTCGTAAAAATTTTATCAAGTTCCTCTCGTTTCCTTTGATAAGATAAACTTCTCAATAATTTCCTGGTCTTACGAATCGCTCTCAAAATCTCCTTGCTGAGAGTAAAATGAAGAGTCGTTGCAAAACGAATGGCTCTAAGAATACGAAGACTATCCTCCTGGAAACGAACAACTGGATCACCAACGGTGCGAATCAAGCGGCACTCAAGGTCTTTTTTACCATCCAATAGATCAACGATTTCTCCTTTTGCATCCATACAGAGTGTATTGATCGTAAAATCCCTACGTCTGATATCTTCCTCCAAAGAATCGACATATTCAATCACATCTGGACGACGATGATCCAGGTAATTGCATTCCTTACGAAAGGTCGTAATCTCAAAACGAATCGAATTATTCCACAAACTCACTGCTCCATACTCCTGATTGGTTAAGGTAGCATCCGGGAAGATCTCCTTCAAAGCCTTAGGAGTAGCATTGGTAGTAACGTCAACGTCTGTAGAAGTTGTTCCTAAAAGATAATCTCTGACAAAACCTCCTACAATATATGCACGATATCCAGACTCTTCTATTTTTTCTAACAGCTTCAAAGCGGTTTCTAACATTATGATCACCAACTTTATTATACACAAAAAAAGAACAATTTCTTGTTCTTTTGATTCTAGTTTACAGAATCTTTTAAAGCAGCTCCTGCTTTGAATGATACAGCGTTTCTAGCAGCGATATGAACAGTAGCACCAGTTTGTGGGTTACGTCCTTCACGTGCAGCTCTCTTTGAAACACCAAATGTTCCAAATCCAACTAAAGTAACTTTGTCACCTTTCTTTAATGCTCCAGTGATTGCTTCGAATGTAGCATCGATTGCACGAGTAGCATCAGCCTTTGTAAGTCCTGTAGCAGTAGCAACAGTCTCTACTAATTCAACTTTCTTCATAGTATAATAATACCTCCTATTTTTTATTAAGCACATACTATGCTTACATATTTAAATTAACACGAAAAAAATAGAAAAGC
>CARZYU010000001.1:38830-48247 GCA_949113215.1 uncultured Bacilli bacterium
TTTTTACTTATTTTATAGCAAAAAAGGGGAGAAAACAAAAAAAGAAGTCCAAAGGACTTATTTCTTTAATATTTCATGAATGGATTCCAAAAGATAGATCATATGACCAAAGCCATAGAAAAATAAAGAGAAAAGAAAAGTAATGGCCCAGGAAATGAGAGTGACAGCGATGTTGAACTCCGTTTCTTGGCAAGTACCAAGAAAAGAAGAATACGTATCCTTACAAGCAGGAATCATATTTCCAAGAAAGATTCCTCCTATTAATCCAATGACAAAGACCGTAAGTGCAACAATTTGATAAACATTTAATTTTTTCTTTCCTACGAATGTATCTGTGACAGTGGATAATCCAGGAAGATTTTTCTTCTCTCGATCAATTTCTTCAAACAAAGAACTCATTTTGTTTCCCCCTTTCTCTTTTTCGATGTATTCTTTTTTTCCTCTTTGGCTACTTCTTCGGTACGAAGACCAGGAATCTCTCTCGTAGCTTCCCACTCCTCCTCTTTTTCCTCAAGAGGTTGTTGTTCCTTTCTTTCTTGATATTCTTGATACAAATAAAGGTACCTTGCAAAACCAATCATATAGATGCATTCCATCAATTTCAATACCACATGATCAAATTCAATCGAATTGATCAATTCGATTACTAGGATAATAATATTAATAAACGACAGAGCCGTAAAAAATTGACCATTCTTAATCAAATGAAGCTGTAACCCTTCCAAATGGAACAACTCCCATATCTTCGTCTCTCTTAAAAGGACATAGCTCATATAAGTGAGTAATACAACATTCATGATCAAATGAAACAAAGTACCGAGACCAAAAAACTGAATCACATTCAAAATAGAACCAAACAGGACCAAAACTTCCAGGACAATTAAAATAACATTCATCAATTGAAAGTATCGTTTTCCTACCTTTGTTTTCAATAAAATAAAGTAGGTTAGAAAAAATACGTAAACAGTATTATAGTTAAACAAAGAACGAAGCATGTAATCAATTCCCATTTGATGACGAATGGCAAAAGCCTGTGAAATAATCAAAATCAGAATTAAAACTCCAATCAACAAACTAGTTACAATATTCGCATCATCATACCATTCTTTTTCTTTTCGATCGTTCAAATCAAACGCCTCCTTACTTAAAAAGTATAACACAAATTTTTTCCCTTGAAAAACGTTTTCCAAAGAGGATTTCCTTTTCTATTTTAAGAAATTGATCCTCTTTTTATACCGAAAAGTTCTTCACCTTGTAGGATGAAAGAAATTTTGGTATAATACAGCTAGATTGGAGGGGCTCTCTATGAAATTACCTGTAGTAGCATTAGTAGGTCGACCAAATGTTGGAAAAAGTACACTGTTCAATAAAATAGTAGGTAAAAAAATGGCAATCATCGAAGATACTCCTGGTGTTACCAGAGATCGTCTCTATAGTGAAGCAACCTATCAAAATTATTCTTTCCGTTTGATCGATACGGGTGGAATTGATTTAGAAAACGCCACCTTCAACGAGGAAATTAGAGCCCAGGCAGAAATTGCCATCCTAGAAGCCGATGTCATTGTCTTTCTAGTAGATGGAAAAGAGGGACTCACTCAAAATGATTATGCCGTGCGAGATCTTTTACGAAAAACCAAGAAAAAAGTAATTGTTGCTATCAATAAAGTAGACAACAAACAAGCAGAGAATAATCTTTATGACTTTTATGAATTGGGTTTTGATACTTATATTCCCATTAGCAGTATTCACAACACTGGTTTTGTCGAACTGATGGATACCATCACCATGGACTTTCCTAAAAGAGAACAAGAAACAGTCGATGAAAGGTTAAAATTTTGTATCATTGGAAGACCGAATGTCGGAAAAAGTAGTCTTACGAACGCGCTTTTAAACGAAGAACGAGTGGTCGTCAGTAACATTGCGGGAACTACCCGAGACTCCATCGATACTGTATTCAAATACAACCAAGAAGAATATGTTGTAATCGATACCGCTGGAATGCGTAAAAAAGGGAAAATATTTGAATCGATTGAAAAGTACAGCCTGATTCGTTCCCTGTCCGCGATCGATCGAAGTGATATCTGTCTTGTCGTTATCAACGCAGAAGAGGGAATCAAAGAACACGACAAGCACATCGCTGGTTATGCCATCGAAAAAGGAAAAGGACTCATCTTTGTCGTCAATAAATGGGACACCGTCAGAGAAGAAACGATCAAAGATTATACTCGCCTCATGCGAAGTGAATTTCAATTTGCTACCTATGCCCCCATTGTCTTTTTATCGGCCTTAACAAAAAAAAGATTATCGACATTAATGCCTGAAATTATCAAGGTTGGAGAAAACATCAAACGCGAAATCAAAACGAGCATCTTAAACAATGTCATCTTAGATGCCTATCAATTGAATCCCCCTCCTAGTTATAAAACAAACCGCTTGAAGATTTATTTTGCCAGTCAAACAGGAGTGAAACCACCAAAATTTACCCTGCGAGTCAACAATAAAAAACTAGTTCACTTCTCTTACGAAAGATACTTAGAAAATCAACTAAGAGAAAACTTCGAACTAGAGGGAACTCCCATTACCATCCAATTTAAGAACAGGAGTGATAACGAATGATAAATCAGAATTTCTTCCGAAGAATGAATCCGGAAACCGAAGAAGAAGGTTTAGATAGAGCTGCGGAAGTATTAGAAAGGCGTTATCAAAATAAAGAAATTACGTTAGAGCAATACAAAGCACAAGCGATGGAAATCAGAAGAAAAAGAGAACAACTCCAAAAAAGAAGGGCGAACTAACAACACAATCTATCTCCTCTTACATATACTAAGGTAGGAGGAGATTTTTTTATGTTTGGAGATTCTTTTTTTCAAAAGGTGGAAAAGAAAACAAATGTCAATAAAGACACCATCATCTCTTTGGCTTCCAAGTTACAAAAATCAGATATGAAAGACGAAAAAGTCCTCAAGGATCTAGTTCAAGAAATTGGAGCCATTACTGGAAAAGAAGTCAGTAACGAAAAACAAGAAAAAATAGTCAATGCTATTTTAAAGGATAACGTTCCAAAGGATATCGATAAAATGTTTTAACAAGAGTAAATATTTGCTCTTTTTTTCATATTCGGGGAATTTTGACATAGAGTTAAATGAAAACAAAGGAAAAGGTGAGAAAAGGTGGAAAAATACGAAATTATCAAGAACATCGCAGAAAGAACAGGAGGAGACATCTATTTAGGTGTTGTAGGTGCCGTCAGAACGGGAAAAAGTACCTTTATCAAAAAAGTAATTGAAAACCTCGTCGTACCAAACATCGAAGATGAATATGAACGAAAAAGAGCACTCGATGAAATTCCGCAAAGTGCCCAAGGAAAGACGATTATGACAACGGAACCAAAATTCGTTCCAAATCATGCAGCTAAAGTTAAAATCGACGACTTCGACTGCAATATTCGATTGATTGATTGTGTAGGATACGTCATTGATAACGCCAAAGGAATCGAAGATGAGAATGGACCACGTATGGTAAAAACACCTTGGTATGACGATGAAATCCCTTTCGTCGAAGCAGCAGAACTTGGTACCGAAAAAGTAATCAAAGATCACTCCACCATTGGAATTGTCGTAACAACCGACGGATCCATTGGGGAATTCGATCGGAAAGACTATTTAGAAGCAGAAGCAAAAGTAGTAGGAGAATTAAAAGAAATTGGAAAGCCCTTTATCGTCGTCTTAAACTCAACCCACCCAATGCTTCCAGAAACAGAACGATTAGCCGAAAGCCTTCACGAAGAATATCAGGTTCCAGTTCTTCCTATGAACATTGATACCATGGGAGAAAAGGATATCTATGGTATTTTGAGAGAAGCACTTTATGAATTCCCTGTTTTGGAAGTTAAAATTAATATGCCTGAATGGATTGCCATTTTAAATGCCGATCATCCAGTCAAAAAAGCCTATATCAATAGCATTCGCGAAAGTGTTGTCGAGGTAGATAAATTGAGGGATGTCGAAACCATTACCAAACATTTCTTAGACAATGACAGCATTGAAAAGGCTTATCTATCCGAAGTGGATCCCTCGACAGGTGTTGTTACAGTAAACTTAACCGCACCAATTGATTTATACAATAAAGTGTTAACCGACATCATTAAAATTGATGTTACGAACAAAGCAGAACTCCTTTCATTGTTCCAAGAATTCAATGAAGCAAAAAGAGAATATGACCAAATCAAATATGCTCTTAAAATGGTAAAACAAACAGGTTATGGAGTTGCAACTCCAACACTCGATGATATGAAACTAGACACCCCAGAAATTATCAAACAAGGTTCCCGTTATGGTGTCAAATTAAAGGCGGTCGCACCAAGCATTCACATGATAAGAGTCGATGTTCAAAGTACGTTTGAACCAATCATTGGCAGTGAAGTACAAAGTAAAGAACTCATTGATTACTTGATGAAAGATTACGAAAGTGAACCAGGAAACATCTGGAAAAGCGAAATCTTTGGTCGCAGTTTAGACGTCATCGTTCAAGAAGGAATTCAATCGAAAATCAATCTAATGCCAGATAACATTCGTTATAAATTACAGCAAACATTATCCAAAGTAGTCAATAAAGGTTCCAGCAATATGATTGCCATTGTATTATAAAAAGAAGAAATTATTTTCTTCTTTTTTCATCGTAGAAACAGTAAAATAATTATAGATAATATATGTATAATATGTTGATACTATACACATAATATGTTATAATAAATGCAGAAAAGGAGATGAGAAAATGGCAAGCTTAACAACACCCCTCAACGTGAACGTTGATAAAAAAACAAAAGAAGAAGCAACAACCATTCTAAAAGGTCTAGGATTAAACATGTCTACAGCCATCAATATGTTTTTGGCCCAAATCGTCAAAAAAGATGGTATCCCCTTTGAAGTAGTCAATCCAAAACCAAATAGAGAAATGATTCGTGCACTAAAAGAAGCGGAAAAAATAACAAGAGAAAAAACAGGCTCAACTGGTTACCATGATGTACATAAAATGTTTGAGGATATTTTGAATGAGGATTAGTACAGCAACGAAGACTATTTTAGAAGTACATTCTACTTCCA
The DNA here is from genome assembly GCA_949113215.1 of uncultured Bacilli bacterium. Classification (GTDB taxonomy): domain Bacteria; phylum Bacillota_I; class Bacilli_A; order RF39; family UBA660; genus CARZYU01. Next base: position 43,933 of record CARZYU010000001.1, read on the forward strand.
CATTTAAAAAACAGTTAAAAAAGTTATACAAACAAGGAAAAGATATTAATAAATTAGAAACTATTGTTACTAAATTAGCAAATAAAGAACCATTAGAGCCACGTTATAAAAACCATTCCTTAGTAAATGACAAATACTATCATCATTGTGGAGAGTGTCATATAGAACCAGACTGGTTGTTGGTTTACCAATATCATGAACAAAAACTTATCCTTTTATTAGTAAATACTGGAAGTCATAGTGAAGTATTAAACAAGTAAGAGGTCTCATCTCTTACTTTCTTTTTGGGAAGGATTCTTCCCTTTCTTTGAATCTCCTTTACTTCATTTCCATAAATCAACGTTCCCATTTCCAAAAGATAAATCAACCTTTCTTCCTCCAAATGATCAACATCGATGTAATAGTAATCTTCATAAAAAATAGCAGAACTATCTTGAGGAATGAGTTCATAATCTTCTATCTTCAAATAAAATGGTTGTTTTAAGTAAATGATAATTTTAAAATCTAATGTTGTCGCATCTAGATCAAAAGTATCCACTTTTTCTACATCCAAAAACATGCCAACTTTCTTATTGAGATGAATGATGACACGATAAAAGCCTCGTAAATCCAAATGATAACGATTGTTTAAATGAAGCACCAAACTTTTCATATCTTTGGCGATACTATCCTTGTTTTCGTAATCATGAAGTTTTAAATAAGCATTGTTCAAATAAACGGAAAAATGGTCTTGATCCTGATAATCCAAATGCATATAGTTCACCTAACGTATCATATGCATTCTTGTTCGTTTGGGCATTTAAAAAAGACTAGATTGTTTCCACAGTCAAGTCTTCGATCATTTTCATAACTTCTTCTCTTCCTAGCTTCGTAACACTAGAAAACAAAACCAGATTATCCCCTACTACCAAATCAATCGTATCCGTAATTGCTTTTAAATTACGCTCTCTTTTACTTCCACCGACTTTATCAACCTTCGTTGCTACAACCGTGACTGGAATATTGTAATATTTGAGGAAATCGTACATCAACTTATCGTCTTCGGTTGGTTTATGACGAAAGTCTACAAGTAAGAAAACTCTCTTTAATTGATCCCTTTTTTCCAAGTACTCTTCGATCATCATTCCAAACTTCTGTTGCTTCTTTCGATCTACTTCTGCATAACCATAACCTGGAACATCGACCAAATAGAAATCTTGATTTACCAAATAAAAATTTAAGGTCTGTGTCTTTCCAGGACGAGAAGAAATACGTGCTAAATTCTTTCTTGCCAAAAGACAATTAATAAAGCTACTTTTTCCTACATTACTTCGTCCTACCAATAAAAACTCCGATTTTTTCCCTTCTGGATATTGACTACGTCTCACCGCTGAGATTTCAAGTTCTGCCGTATTGATTCTCATACTTTTCCTCCTTATAAGTTATGCTCTTCTATGTATTGTTTTGCCACTTCGTCCAATTCATTCACTAGTAACATCGCTTCTTCAAACGTGGATACTTTCGCACCCGATGCATATTTATGACCGCCTCCATGATATCTCTCTGCTACCTTGTTCACTTCTGGACCACGAGAACGAATGTTAATTCGGATGCGATCGTTTTTAGGATCGTCGGTAATAATAACCCAGGTTAAAATTTCTTCAATGAAGTTGAATTCATTGGCCATATTTCCTGCAGATGCAGTATCAACATGGAATTTATTCAAGATCTCTTCCGTAATTTTAATGTATCCTACCCCATTGTCTGTAACGATCATATTTTCTCCAATATATCCCTGCAGACGAACCTCTGAAAGTGGCCTTGAATAAACATGATGATAAAGAGAAGACAAATCAAATGGATAGTTCTTTAAAAATCTCGAAACAAGAGCAAAGGTATTGCTTGTAACGGAATTAAACAAAAAACGATTGGAATCACTTACAAGTCCTGCAAATAGAGTTTGAGCAATTTTTGAGTTACAACAAAGTTTCGTGTTTTCAATCAATTGCATGATAATTTCCGAGGCACTACAAGCGGTATCATCGATGTATTCCAAATCACAAAATGTTTCCACATAAGGATGATGGTCGATTTTAATCTTATAGGCAAACGAAGATAAATCAGGAAGATCCACTCGTTTTTGATCTGGTGTATCAACAACGATCAATAAAGCTCCCTCAAACGATTCCATCTTATCTAATTTTCCAATGTAGTTAAATCTAGAAGTTCCATTTCCCACCGCATATACTTTCTTTTTGGGAAATGTCAGAGAAACAGCATCTCTCAATCCAATTTGCGAAGCCATAGCATCAGGGTCAACACCAATGTGTCTTGCAATGACGATCGTATCGTATTCCTTTATGATTTTCCATATTTTTTTAAACATGATTTTTTCCTATCTAACCAACCTTTTGGTATCGCGAGCAATCATTAATTCCTCGTTGGTTGGAACCACATAAATAAGAGGTTTCTTCTTACCTTTACTAATCTTCTTGAGCTCACCTCGGCAATTGTTGGCTTCAATATCAAGTTCAAATCCTAAGGGTCTAAGCAATTCGACAATTCGCATGCGGGTTTCTAAACTATTTTCACCAATTCCTGCCGTGAAGCATAACACGTCACACCCACCTAATAATACGTAATAACTCGCGATATAATTCACAACGGTACGATCAAACTTCTTGGCTGCTAATGTACAATTCTCATTACCTTCGTTCATACCAGCTACAATATCACGCATATCATTGCTGGTTCTGCTGACTCCTAAAAGTCCCGAATGATGATTTAAATCATCGATAATTTCACTCGCATTCTTTCCTTCTTTTTCCATCACAAAAGGAATGATGGAAGGATCGATATCTCCAGAACGAGTTCCCATCATAACTCCTGCTAGTGGAGTAAATCCCATCGAAGTATCGACGCATTTTCCATCCTTGATCGCACAAACAGAAGCTCCACTTCCCAAGTGACAACTGATGATTTTTAAATCTTTTTTACCAAGAATGTCACTGATGGTTTTCGCAATGTAACGATGACTGGTTCCATGTGCTCCATACTTTCTCACTCCATATTCTTGATACCAAGAATATGGAACCGGATATAAATAATTAACAGGATCCATTGTTTGATGGAAGGCTGTATCAAATACCGCAACCATTGGAACTTCAGGAAGGGCTTCCTTACAAGCTTTGATTCCAAGAACATGTGCTGGATTATGAAGTGGTGCATAATCCTTTAAAAGAATTAAATCTTCGATTACCTTATCCGTAATTAAAACCGACTCTTGATAGAGACTTCCACCATTGACAATACGATGTCCTATGGCTTTGATTTCATCCAAAGAAGAAATAATGGAAAGAGACACCAGACGTTCCAGCAAAATGTTAATTGCATCCAAATGATTTTCTAAAGTCACATCTTGCTCTACTTTTTCCCCACGATATTTAATCGTATAAAAGCTTCCTTCCATCCCGATTCGTTCAAAATTACCAGAAGCAATGACTGATTCATCATCCATATTGAACAAACTAAATTTAAGTGTACTACTTCCTGCATTAATTGACATAACTTTCATAATGATTAACCTCTTTCTAATACATCTCTATTATACCGAATGAAACCTCAAATGAAAAGAAAAAGAGTCCTGAAACTCTTCTATTCTCCTCCTATTTTAATCTTGTAAGTATCCCTTGCAATGATAAGTTCTTCATCCGTTGCTAATACATAGACTGGAATCTTCGATTCTGGTTTGGTAATAATTCCTTCTTTTTTGTTTCTCGTCAACATTTCCTCATTGAGATCTTCATCTAGAATAATTCCAAGAGGAGCTAACTTTTTTAGTGTTTCTTTACGAATAATTGGGTCGTTTTCACCACCACCAGCGGTGAAACAAATGGCATCTACCTTTCCATCCAATTTCACGTAGTATTTTGCAATGTACTCCATGATTCGTTCTGTATACATACTAACTGCTAAAAGAGCTTTTCTCTCCTTCGCTTCGTAAGCACGATCCAAATCACGTAAATCATTCATACCCGCAATTCCTTCTAAGCCACTTTCAAAATTTAAAATACGATTGATCTCTTCTGGAGTATATCCTGTTTTCTTTTGAATAAAAGGAAGAATCGTCGCATCAATATCTCCACAACGTGTTCCCATCATAAGTCCTGCATTTGGGGTAAATCCCATCGAAGTATCAATGCATTTTCCATCCTTTACAGCTGTTACGGAAGCACCATTTCCAATATGACAAACAATTAAATTAACGTCTTCTTTTCCTAGTTGCTTTTGCATTTCATTGGTAATAAATTGGTGTGATAATCCATGGAACCCATAT
>CARZYU010000001.1:48278-56019 GCA_949113215.1 uncultured Bacilli bacterium
AAGATAATTTTTTTCTTTCATGGTCTGATGAAAAGCTGTATCAAAACAAGCAACCATTGTCGTATCAGGAACAACCTTTGCAAATGCTCTCATTCCTAAAACGTGAATGGGATTATGTAGTGGAGCCAACTCAGAAATATCCTCAATTTCTTGCATGACTCGCTCTGTAATTTTAACCGAATGAGAGTAGAGATTTCCTCCATGGACAACACGATGCCCTACAGCTTCCAATTCATTTAATGATTTGATAATTCCACTATCTAGTAATTTTTCTAATAAAAATTTTACAGCTTGATCATAGTTGGGAAGAGGAACTTTATCTTGAAATTTCTCTTCTCCTATTCTCATACTATAAGAACTATCTTCACTTCCAATTCTTTCTAGCATCCCTTTTAATAATAATGTTTCTTCTGGCATCTCATAAAGACGAAACTTTAAAGAAGAGCTTCCAGAATTTACCGATAATACTTTCATTTTATCCGCTCCTTTTATTTATTATAGTACGAGATCATGGAGAAAAACAACCAAAAAGATGAGGCTTGTCCTCATCTTCTAAGTTAAAACTTATTATTTATTGTTATAACTTCCACTAATTTGGTTCATTCCGTTTTGAACTAAACGTCTAGTGATTTCACCACCAACGCTTCCATTAGCACGTGAAGTAGCATCAGGTCCTAAATTAACACCGAATTCATTAGCGATTTCGTATTTCATCTTATCGATGGCTTGTTTAGCACCAGGTACTCTCATCTTCATTGAGTTAGTATTGTTGTTGTTCATTGTTTTTCACCTCCTATACATTTATAGAATGTGAAAAAAGTTTTATTTCATACATTTTTATAACTGGTAATTTATACCTATAATAAATCCTGATAAGTAGATTGTTCTTCTTCCACTACTTTTATCGTAAATACTTGAGCCAATGTTTCCTTTATTAAAGTTTCGTAATCAAAATTTTTTTCAAATTTGAAACAATCTTCTAAGTTTGGATTGATCACTGGATGTTTTGGTACAAAGATCGTACAACAATCTTCAAATGGTAAAATGCTCGTTTCATAAGTGTCAATTTTTTTGGCAAGATCGATAATTTCTAATTTGTCCAAACAGGCAACTGGACGAATCACTGGCATTGAAGTAACGGAATTGATCACAGACATACTATGGAGTGTTTGTGACGCTACTTGTCCTATGGACTCTCCATTGATAATAGCAAGTGCTTTGTAACGCTTTGCCAGTTGTTCTGTAATACGATACATCATTCTTCGCATGATCGTAATGTTATATTCCGATGGAATATTTTGATAAATCGCCTCTTGCAATTTCGTAAAAGGAACGATATGTAGATTGATTTGCTTGGTATACTTTGAAAGTTTTCTAGTAAGTGTTATGACTTTTTCTCTTGCCTCTAAGCTCGTATGAGGAAGCGCTTCAAAATAAACAGCTTCTAGTTTAATGCCTCGTTTCATTGCCAAATAACCACTGACAGGGGAATCGATTCCTCCAGACAACATCAGCATCCCTTTTGGTTGAGTCCCAACAGGATATCCGCCCAATCCTTCATAAGCATTGGAGTAAAGATAGGAATATCCTTCTCGAACTTCCACCTGAAATAATACTTCTGGACGATGAACATCTACCTTTATTTGTGGGATATTTTTTAAAAGGTGCCCTCCAAGATGAGCACTGAATTCCAAGGAAGAAAGCGGAAAGCTTTTATCGCTTCGTTTTACTTCTACCTTAAACGTAGAAAACTTTTGTTCTTTGGCAAGTTGTAAAATCGTTTCTTCGATCATCTTCATATCCGTTTTCATTTTATAAGCCACATGATACATATGAATTCCAAAAACACGGTTGATTGCTTCTAAAATCGCATCCAAATGTTCCTCCTGAAAAGTGATATACATTCTTGAAAGATCTTTGGTAATGGTAACAGGATAAGTTCGCAATTGATGAGCAACATTTTCCGAAAGTGTTTTGACAAAAAAATTACGATTTCCCTTTTTGGTAGTCAATTCTCCATACTTGATTAAAATAACTCGTTCCATCTTTAGTCTTCCCTCCTTTCAAAGATCAATGCATCGATATGATCATTTAATTTTTTTAAAAAAAGTTCCATATCTTCTTTTTTCGTCAAGTGAGATAAACTGATTCGTAGAGAACTAGAAGCGATGTTTTGATCTTTTCCCATCGCTTTTAATGCTAAAGACACATCCGTATGTTTTGCGCAAGCTGTTTTGGTCGAAAGATAGATCTCATCCTCTTCCAAAGCATGAATCATCGTTTCAGGTTTTATCTTTGGAATACTAATATTGAGAATATAAGGAGAAGCATTTTTAGGACTATTGATCATAACATAGGGATGATTTTTTAAATGATCCCGCAAGATTTCATTTAATTCTTTCACGTACTCATAATGTTTTTTCTCTTCTGCCAAAATAAGACGAAGTGCCTTCGCCAGAGAAACAATCAGAGCAACTGACGGTGTTCCACTGCGATAAATTGTCTGACTTTTTCCACCGTGAATGAGAGGTTCTAATTCTACTTTTTCTTTTTTTATCAAACAAGCAATCCCTTTTAAGCCATAAATTTTATGAGCACTAAAGGTATAAAGATCCATTCCCGAAAGATCTGTTTCTATTTTTCCAATGGCTTGAGTTCCATCGACGTGAAGAAAAGTGAGAGGATAATGCTTCATAAGAGCTACAATCTCCTTGATCGGTTGAACGATTCCCACTTCACTGTTGACTTCAGAAAACGAAACCAAAAGAGGATTCTTTTTTAATTTTTCTTCTAAATCAACTAAATCAATGGTACCATCTTCCCTCAAAGCAAGATATTCCACTTGGTATCCTTTTCTTTCCAAATAGGAGATCGCTTCCAAAGTACTAGAATGTTCAAGTTCCGTCGTTACAATCAAATGATTCCGTTTTGGATAAGCTTCTGCCAAACCAACCAAAGCAAGATTGTTCGATTCACTAGCAGAAGAAGTAAAAATCACTTCGTTTGCTTTCACGTTTAATAAATCAGCCACCTGTTTGGTCGCCTGTTCCATGAGATTTCGACTTTCGACACCCAAACGATGCAGAGAATTAGGATTTCCTAAAAATTCTTTGCTAACACGAATAAAAGATTCTAATACTTCTTCTCTAACTGGGGTCGTAGCACTGTAATCCAAATAAATCATCCTCAGCTCCTCCTTTTTCTTCCGGATAGTATAACACAAAAAGTTAGATTCTTTCTAACTTTTTACGCGATTGATTAATTTTTTGGTACGATAAAATTCCTTTTGAATCAAAGGAGTCACGTTCTTAATTTCTTCTAACGTCGAATAAGAAGTATTGTTTCTTAAATTATAAAGTAGAAGAAACAAATCTTCTGGATAATAAGTAGCAAATACTTCCTTGCCTTTTTCTTCATAATTGTAAGCCGTTCGAGTTTCAACTACCGTTTTCTTCTTTGATTTTATTTGTTTGGTTGTCCAATCACTTACTTCGGTTTGATACTCTTCATCAATCAGATAAGATCCACATTGAAGGCTTAAAAAACGTTTGTTTTCTCGAATGGTAAGTTTGGACTCATAAATATCACAATATTCTTGTCCCCCAAAAGGATTTTTTATTTTTTTGGATAGCCCTTGATCAATTAGGGTCGTCAAATAAATGACTCCATCTTTACTGGAAAGAGTATAGGCACCTTAGTTATAGCCTAATAAATAAGCATTGTAACGCATCGTTTTATATTTATCCTTTTCCGATAAAGAAATGGCCCTTGTTAATAAAATAGCTAAAAGAAGCGTTGCAATTACTAAAACCGTTAAGAATTCAAAGCTTCCAAACCCAGCTTGATTCTTCCTAAGCTTCATAGTGCTTCCACAACTTTCTATAAATTCCTGGTTCTACCAAATCCAAGGTATGAAGTGCCGTTTCCAAAGCTTTTTGGTATTCGCCTTTGAAAAATTGTTTGGTCGCTTGATTGAGTCCAATTTCCACTTCATTTGATGTACTGCGATAACGATTTCCATAGACGATTGCCTTTTCGGATAATTCTGCCATTTGAATCATGCGGTTCGTCGTATGATAAAGTTTTAAAATGAGATCACGAGCAGTATCTACCCTCGTATTTAACGTCGCAATGACAATTGGTCTTTTATCGAGCTCTTTCATAATTTCATTGATCGCTTCATTGGCCTCCGCAAGTTGCACAAAGTATAGATCTGTAACAATAGGAAGTTTGTAATCTTTCATTCGATCTTTACACTGTTTCAATAAATCTCGAATCTGATCAAGTTGTTCCCTCGCCCGAACTTCATCATCGTACATACTACCAAGAGACGTAAGAGAATGATCGAGATCATCTTCCAAAGCACGCAAATCACCACTCAATTTTTCTAATTCGGCATGTGATTTCGAATAAGGAACAGCATGATCTTTTACTTGACCACAAAGCATCTTATAACTGTCATAAATGACGATCAATTGCTTATTAATTTCGTCAAATTTCGTAATTTCATCCGGGTTTAAATCATAATTTTCTTTGATATGATCGAATTGCTTATAAATATCCCGAACAATCTTTCTCGTCTTTTTTAATTTCGCATGAAAATCGCGATCGATTTCATCGTATACTTTTCTACTTAAACGTTCTTTTTCAAAATCATTAAAAAGGGAATCCAAATAATCCAAAATGGTTTTCAACTCAAACATACAATCCACTAAGTTCAAAACCCGAATTCGATCCAAAATAGTTTTGACATTTTTTTGCGATTCTTCTAAATTATATTCAATATTTAAATATTCAAGCGGATATCCCTGTTCGCTCATTTCACGATACATTGCTTGAATTTGTTCCATTCTCCTTGGAATAAATTGCGTTGAAAGCAAGAATAAATCTGGGATCTCTTCCACGATGATCGCCATATGATCAACCATCGTATCGATAGCCTTGACAATATGTACAACATCGTTGTACTCCCCTTTTTCCATCGCTTTTTCAAAATCCATGAAACGTTTTTCGATATTCTCTAGTTGCAAATCAATCACATTTTGAATATCCCCATACTCTTCTTTATGTTCTTGATAATGAGCGGTCATTTCACGGTATTTTGTCTTTAGCTTTGTCACAATACTACGATATTTTTCTTCACTGAGCGTAATTTCTTGGATTTCACTCAGTAACAATTCGGCAGAAGAACGAGCTTTCGCCAGCATCATCTCTGTTTTGATAAGTTGTTTTTTGGCCTCTTTGAATTTTTTTTGCTCAACAAGTGTATCAAAATCGATGATGAAATCATCAATTTGAGGAAGTTTTTCTTCCAAAATGACGCGATGTCTCTCCTGCCATGATTGGAACTTTTCTTCCATCTTATCGTTATTCAAAACAGGTTCTACCTTAGAAAGTTCCGATGCAATAGGAATTCCAGCAATCAAGTTTCGATCTCGTTCGAAATCATTACGAACACTTCGAAAGATGGTAATTTGCTTTTTCCGAAAGAAAAAAATAGCCAACAAAATTCCTACTATAATGAGAATCGTTCCTATCACAATGAAAAAGATTGGGCCTGGCATATTTGTCACCACCTTATTCTATTCAATAGTTTATCACAAAATACTCTTCCTTTACTAGTCCTATCGCAAGAAAAAAGATTGCAAAAAGCAATCCTTAGAATAAAGAGACTTTTTTTCGTTTTTTCAATTGTTTCGAAACCGTTTGTTCTGTTGCAATATGATCCCAATGTACCAACGAGGCATTTTCGAGAGGTGGATGTTCCTTCGCTTTATTTCGACGGAGGATATACTGAATTCCTGAATCAACCGAGTCTTTTTCTTCCAACCACAAAGTATCAAAACACTCTTCATCTTCCCAGCTTGAGGAATAGGAGGAAACATTCGCTTGTAAAATACGAAAAGAATGTTTCGTAGAAGAAGGAATCGTATAAAGTCGGATCCCATGAACATGACTATTCGTAAAATCGAAAGGTTGCTTGGTCATTTCCATCTTTTTTAAATTTTGAAGTGACACTTTGAGCCGGGAAATGGTACTTAATTCTTTCGCAAAGGTTGCCATTTTTCTTTCTTGTTCATCTTTTTGATAAGTTAATTGTTCAAGTTTCAAACGATTATCCGATGACCATGCCCGTTCTAAAACATAGGAAGCAACACCTCCTAATACTGTATAAGCTGCTTCGATGAGAAGCAACTCGAATCCCACTGGTAAAGCAAACAAAAAGGCCAAAGGAAAGGAAGCATACATTCCTAAAACAAAGGCCTTTTTATGACGGCAAAGTTTTCTTTGTTTCTCTATTTGTTGTTCCAGTGTATCCATTTCCAAATTTTCTTCTAAATTATGATTAAATTCCATTTTCTTCATGATTTTTACTCCAATAAGTATCATTATAGACAGATTGTTTAAAAATGCAACATTTTCCTTGACGAAACATAGAATTATGTTATAATGAAAACTGCATATTTACTTGAACAGCGTTATTTGGAGTTCGTTAATGTGTCTTTTGAAAATGATAAGTAACTTTTTGCTGGAAAGCGAAAGCATCTGAAAGACTCCCTTTCGAACGGTCAAATATACCTCCAAGTGAAGTGTAAAAAAGGAGGAAAGAAAATGGCAAGATACACAGGGCCAGAATACAAAAAAGCTCGTCGTGTAGGTTTTTCTATCAGTGAAACTGGAAAAGAAATCGCACGTCGTCCTTATGGACCAGGGCAACACGGAAATGCAAGAAAGGGAAAACCTTCCAACTACGGCATCCAATTGAAGGAAAAACAAAAGGTACGTTTCATGTATGGATTGAACGAAAGACAATTCCATAAGACATTCAATGAAGCTGCTAAAATGAATGGAATTCATGGTGTTAACTTCTTGAGACTTTTGGAATCTCGTTTGGATAACTTAGCATATCGTTTGGGATTTGCAACAACTCGTCGTGGTGCAAGACAATTAGTGAATCATGGACATGTTACTGTCAATGGAAAAAAGGGCGATATTCCATCTTATCGTGTTAAACCTGGTGATGTGATCGGTCTAAAAGATGCAGCAAAAGAAATGAAAGTCGTAAAAGAATCTCTTGAAAAAGTAAACAAACGCGTTGAATTCGTTTCTTACGATGAAAACAAGTTAGAAGGAACTTACGTTAGATTCCCAGAACGAAATGAATTAAATGCCGACATCAATGAATCGATGATCGTAGAATTCTACAATCGTTAAAAAGCCTGAGAAAACTCAGGTTTTTTTGTGAGCCAAAAACGATCTTCATCAAAAGAAGATCGTTTCTTATATTACTTAATGGTCGCTTTCTTTCCGTTAGAATGAAAGGTAACAAATTTTGTTTTAAAGTCTTTTCCATTCCCTATTCCTTTGAAATCACGATCTTTCGAATTGGTATAACTAACAGCGACGTATTCTTCATCCACGATAACAAGATCATTAAAATAATCGTCTCCTGTTCCTCCAAATTCTTTTACATAGATCTCTTTTCCTTTGGAATCGTATTTTGCAAGTAATCCATTGTAACGGAATTTATTTTTCAAATCGGTAGAAGCTTTTTGATCTTTGACATTGGTAACACCAACTACCACAAGATTGTTGTCTTTATCAAAAGAAAAATTATGATAACGTTCCATTAACGTTCCTTGATAAGTTCTCTCGAGCAATAATTTACCGTCAAGATCATATTTTACCAAAAGAGCCAACGTATCTAAATTCGTATCTTCTGAATTTTCCATTTTTGCTC
>CARZYU010000001.1:56029-58401 GCA_949113215.1 uncultured Bacilli bacterium
AACGATATAGAGTTCTCCATCTCTTTCCTTGATTGCACTGAAGCCAATCCGATCCGTATAACTGTAATTTTTAACCCAAAGACGTTCTCCACTCAAACTATACTTTACTAAAATCCCTGTATTATAACTATCCTTTCCTACCGCATAGTATCCATCCTCGGTTTTTACAAAGTCATTGTAGATGGCTGATTTCGTTCCTCCATAGTTGGCACGAAACATTTCCTTTCCATCGAAATCATACTTGATGATAAGTGCTCCTCCATCTTCTCTGATACCAAGTTCCATGGGAGCAAATAAACTCTGTCCCACTACCACAAAGCCATCTTCCTCTACGCGAACTTTCATAAAACGAGCATTGCTGATAATTTGAAATGTCTTTTCCCAAACAATGTTTCCATCCAAATCGTATTTCACAAGAAGCGCATCTCGTAGTTTGTTTTCGTTTTGCTCTTTGGTAAATTCGCCACTGCCAACCGCCAAATAGCCATCTTTTAGGGCTGCCACAGAATTAAAGGTCGTATTGTATCCCTTTTCATATTCCTTTTCCATTTTCAAATGAAAATTCGAATCATAAACGGCAAGTTTTGCTTTCTCATAACCACCTGTTTTCTTATTTCCAGGACTGGAAGAAAAATCACTGCTTCCTCCTCCTAAATAACCATCTTTGATGGCAACAACTTGATTTAAACCGTCAAAATGTACTACTTTACTTTCCCGTTTAAAGTATTGGAATACCAAATAACATACCTCAATAAAGATAATAGAAAGGCATACAATCGTCATCCACTTCAATATTTTTTTTAACTTCATTTGCTTCACATCCTGTCTTTCATTGTACTCTTTTTTTCTATTATTTTCAAGCAACTATGGGTATCCTAAGAAAAGGTGAGAGCATGAAACAAAAAAATTTAACTCAGGTGACGAAACGCATCCTTCTTACAACAAAGAAAGAGTTTCTCCTAAAATTATTATTCTCAGGGTTGGTACGAATTTCCCTACTAATCTTGCCTCTTTTTTTGAGTAATATAATCGACGCAGTGACGAGATTAGAAACATCTACTGCTATTTATTATTTGGTAATTTCGATCGTTTTAACCATCTTTGAACGAATTTGTGAATACTTTAATCAAGTGACTTACTACAATCTCTACAATGAACTCTATCGGAAATATTCCCTCGTTGCCTTAAACAGTACTTATCAAAATTCAAGTTTTAGTCTTTCAAGATTTCATCTTGGGGAATATAGTAACATCATGAATAGCGATATCGATGTCATTGCTTCTTTCTTTTCGAATGCTGTTTTAAGAGTAGTTCAACTAGCAGAATTTCTTTTCATCTATCTCTACTTTTTTAAACTGAATTTCTATCTCTTCCTAGTAACGGTAGCATTGTCCATCATCGTATTTATCATCATTTTAAGCAGTGGAAAAAAAATACAATTAAAAAATCGAAAACAAAAAGAAGAACTCGATCAAAAAACCAATCTGCTTCACGAAATCTTTTTAGGAATGAAAGAAATCAAAGGATTTCACGTATTTCCTGCCATCAAAGAAACTGTAGAAGTGGGAAACGAAGATTACTTGAAAGCGAGTAAAGATTACAATTTAGCATTCAATCGCAATCAAATTATCAGCTTATCCATCATCGATGTCTTTCGCTTGATTCTCTTGATTTTCATCGTCTTTGAAATTGTATCCGGACATATGGAAGTTGGAATATTACTCATTATTTACAATTATTATCAAAAAATGATCGATAATTTCAGTATGATTTCTACCGTCAACGTAGAATTTCGTACGTTAAAAGTCTCCCTTGGTAGACTACAAAAAATCTTCGAGTACAGCAAACAATTAGAGCAAAAACCAAACGTCAATTTAAATAACTTCCAAGGAAACATCTCTTTTCAAAATGTCCTATATGGTTATCGTCAAGATCCAATCTTAGATCACATTACGTTCTCCATCAAAGCCAATTCCTTAACCATCATTACAGGGAAAGGAGGAAGTGGAAAAAGTGGAATTTTTGATTTGTTGATGCAATTCAATGAACCCCATGAAGGAAGAATCCGAATTGATGACTACAGTATTTATGAACTCAATCAAAGAACATTAGCAAAACTGGTTAGCTTGATGAAAAAACAACCTATTTTCTTTCAGGGAAGCATCAAAGACAATTTATTGATGATCGAAAAGGATTTTGAACGAATCCAAGAAATAACCAAACAACTCGACATTCACGATGAAATCATGTCTCTAAAAGACGGTTACGATACCATCATAAGTGAACAAACCAAAAATGTATCTTCCAACTTAAGACAATTACTAGGAATTGCCAGAGTATTGTTGATGGATGCCAAAATCATGATGTTCGAT
>CARZYU010000001.1:58500-67776 GCA_949113215.1 uncultured Bacilli bacterium
GCAAAACTCATGAAGTTATTCCAAACAGTAAAAAAAGATCATACCATTGTTCTCATTTCAAGGGAACCTGAACTTTTAACCTATGCTGATGAAATCATTGTAGTTGACAAAGGAAAGGTAACATTTCAAGGAATCTATTCCAATATAAAACAAAAGAAAGGCTTTTTTCAAACATTATTTCACAAAATTTAATAGAACCTGTGTTCGATTCGTGATATACTGATTTTAGAGGTGATGTCATGTATCAACAGAGCATTTTCGAAAAAAATACAAAACCACTAGCCAGTAGAATGAGGCCCAATTCTCTATCCGAATTCGTTGGTCAAAAGCATTTAATCGGAGAAGGAAAAATTTTGAGAAATTTAATTGAGCAAGATCAGATTACTTCAATGATTTTTTGGGGACCTCCTGGGGTAGGAAAAACCACCTTAGCAAGAATCATTGCCCATTCTACCAAATCAATTTTTATCGATTTCAGTGCCGTTACAAGTGGAATCAAAGAAATCAAAGAAGTGATGGCCAAAGCCGAAGACAATCGCCAAATGGGAGAAAGAACCATCCTCTTTGTTGATGAAATTCACAGGTTTAACAAAGCACAACAAGATGCTTTCTTACCTTATGTTGAGCGAGGAAGTATTACCTTAATTGGAGCAACAACCGAAAATCCTTCTTTTGAGGTCAACTCTGCTCTATTGTCCCGTGCAAAAGTATTTGTATTAAAGCCACTTGAAATGGGTGATATCGTTGAATTACTAAACCGTGCCATTCAATCAAAAGATGGATTTCAAAGCGAAAGCATCGAACTAGAGGAAGGAATTTTAGAATCCATTGCCAATTTTGCATCAGGAGATGGAAGAACGGCTCTCAATACATTAGAGATGCTTGTTTTAAATGGGGAAAGAGAAAACAATCATGTAAAAATTACCAGACAGTTACTCGAAGAATGTACTAGCAAAAAATCTCTTCTCTACGATAAAAATGGCGAAGAACATTACAATTTGATCTCTGCTTTGCACAAATCAATGCGAAACAGCGATCCAGATGCTGCCATCTATTGGTTGGCAAGAATGCTAGAAGCTGGAGAAAATCCCCTTTATATTGCAAGACGCTTGATTCGCTTTGCCAGTGAAGATATAGGCCTAGCCGATAGCAATGCGCTTCCTTTAGCTGTAGCTGCTTATCAGGCATGCCATTTTATTGGCGTTCCAGAATGTAGTGTGAACTTAACGCAAGTAGTAACTTATCTTTCGTTGGTTCCCAAATCAAACTCTCTTTATGTAGCTTACGAAACTGCCAAAAAAGATGCCAAAGAGATGGTAAGTGAACCTGTTCCCCTCCAATTAAGAAATGCTCCAACCAAATTGATGAAAGAACTTCACTATGGAGAAAATTATCAATATGCTCACGATACCGAAGAAAAACTGACAGCCATGATATGTCTTCCCGAATCTTTAAAAGAAAAAAAATACTATCGCCCTACTGATCAAGGCAAAGAAAGCAAATTCAAAGAACGTTTAGAACAAATACAAAAGTGGAAAAAAGAACAACAAAAAGGAGGAAACTAAGCGAATACTACTAAGTAGTATTTTTTCTTTCCTCTGCGAATAACGATATATTTTTGTTCTATTGATACATTTTTTGAAACGATAAAATTTAAATCTGTTACTTTTTCTCCATTTATGGTAATAGAACCATTCCCTACAAATTCTCTTGCTTCTCGCTTACTACTTGCTGCTTTCACTTCCACCAACAAATCCAATAAGGACGTTTCACCGGAAAGCTCATACGACTCCATTCCATGAAAGGCCATTTCAATTTCCTTGGCATTCAATTCTTGAAGATTGCCTCGAAATAAAACCTCACTGATTCTCTTTGCTTCCAAATAAGCGTCTTCCCCATGAACAAAAGTGATCACTTCTCTTGCCAAGGCTTCATGAGCTTCTCGTTTTTCTGGTTCTGTTTTCATTTTCTCTTCCAATGCCTCAATTTCTGCTTTTGACAGGAACGTTAAGAATTTCAAATAATCAATGACTTTGCTATCCTCCGAATTGATAAAGAATTGATACATTTCATAAGGAGAAGTTTTATTGGCATCGAGCCAAATGGCTCCTCCTTCCGATTTTCCAAACTTCGTACCATCTGCTTTCGTAAGAAGAGGCATCGTAAAAGCATAGGCTTCTTTGCCTAGTTTCCTGCGAATGAGTTCAATTCCAGAAGTAATGTTTCCCCATTGATCTTGTCCTGCAACTTGCATCACACAATTCTTGGTCTCATAAAGATGGAGGAAATCCATTGCTTGTAAAATGGTATAAGAGAATTCGGTATACGTAATTCCTTCTTCCAGTCTTCTTCGAACGATATCTTTGTTTAACATGTAACTAATATTAAAGAATTTTCCATAATCTCTTAAAAAGTCCAAAATGTTGAGGTCTTTGGTCCAGTCATAATTGTTGACGACCTCACAACCAAACAACCTGGTTGCTTGTTCTGTAAGGCAGCGAACGTTGTGTTCTACGGTTTCTTTCGAAATCATCGGACGCTCCGCAGTTGGCTTCGGATCACCAATTAACCCTGTAGCTCCTCCGATCAAAAGAATGGGATGATGTCCTGCATCTTTTAACCGCTTGCAAATCAAAAAGGAAGAAAAATGTCCGATGTGAAGACTATCGCCAGTTGGATCGGTTCCAATGTAAAAAGTAAGTCCTCCTTTGTTTAATTTTTCTTCTAATTCTTTGGTAGAAATATCGTTGATCAATCCACGCCACTTTAATTCCTCAAATAACGTCATACTTATCATTCCTTTCATAAAAAAACGAACTTTCTTCCTTAAGGACGAAAATTCGCGGTACCACCTTAATTCATGAGATTCCTCTCATGCACTTCTTATGCGTTAACGCCGCTTACGATTTTCTCCCAAGAGTGTAATTTCATTCCCTCCCCTTCTTCGTTTCCACCAACCACAAAGTCTCTAAATCAAATAAGAAGGAATTACTGTGTTCTTGTTCATCAAAAATATAGCTATACTATACCATATTCCAAACATTCCGTCAATGAAACGAAAAACAAGCTTATGCTTGTTTCTTTTTACCACTACGTTTTGGCGTAGAAGACTCGTTAGAAGCTGCCTCTAGTTTTTCCAAAACACCTCGTACCACAACGATACTCTTTTGTCTTACTTCTTCGGCTGCATCTCTCACAATAGGAGTCCCTTTATCGATTGCCATATCCACTAATTCATTGCATTTGTCTTTAATCTGAGCAGCTTTTTCTTTCGCAATTTTTAAAACTTTTTCACCATCCAAATCTTCCAAAGAAGCTTTGATCTCATTTACCTTTTTTTCAAATGCTTCTTTTACCTCTTTGGCATCCAGTTCTTTCACTTTTCCCATAAGTTCGTCCAACTTATTCTTTAAATCTTTACGAGTTTCTTTTCCACTCTTTGGAGCAAATAACAAACCGAGCGATGCTCCCAAAGCTGCTCCTAAAACAAATTTACCTACTCCACTTTTCTTTTCTTTACTCATAATCTTCAAAATCCTCCTCTTTCTTTCTTCCTTTGAAGATACGATCGATGAGCCCTGTTACTTTTTGAACGACATGACTCGTAATCGCAGTAGCACCTAGAGAAAAACGATCAATCAATTGAAATATTCCATTTAACGATTGCATCTTTGCTTCTGCATCCTCTAAAATGGCATTGGTCTTATCAACTGTCTTAATCATTTTGATTCCCAAGATAATAAAGACAACCATCAGTGCAATACCTAGTATATATAGTACAATTGGTAAAAATGTCTGTAAAAATTCCATATTCCTTATTCCTTCTCCTTATCTTCATACATGGAGTCAATCAAATCGAAGAGATTATCTTCTAAACCATCTGGAACGGGAATATCATCTTCGACGGCGATAGGTTCTTCTCTCACTGGTTCTACTTCTTCTTGTTCCTCTGGTTGATGAAGCGTTACTCTCCTTCCAGTTACTCTTTCCTTGCTGGCATCTTTATAATCTACATTATATTGTAACCCTAAATCATTGAAATATTCCTCAGCATCCCCAACCGTAACTTTATCCACCGCAGGAGTTGCATCGTCATCTCTCATATCGACAAGTAAATTATCTTCTTCTTTTTTTGCCATTTCTTCAAAGATCTTCTGATCTTCATCCGCAATACGCTCTTCCTCTGTCATAGCAAGTCCCAGATCGCTACTCAAGTCACCATAAGCTTTGTTACGAACAGCATCCAAATCCATATAATTCGAAGAATAACTACTACTGCTACGTTTCACTTCTCTTTTGGAAACGATTTCTTCTTTGCGATAATTCTTATCGAGAACACCATAGACAGGAGAAATGACTGGAGATGGACGGAACATCCGTCTTTCTTCCTTTTTTTCATAGAGACCTTTCGTTTCTTTTGGCATATACTCTGAAGCATGATAAATCATTTCTTGTGGTTCTGGTTCTTTTTGAATTCTCGGTTTTTCCTCGACTTTTGGTTGCTCTAAAACAGGTGGTTGTTCTACAAAATCATCTTCGTCAAATTCAAGCGGAAAATGAAAGTCCTTTTCTGGATTCAACAATTCTTGATCAGTGATAGCAGGTTCTTCCTGCATTGGTGGCATAGGAGTTTCTAAAACGGGTCTTTCCTCTCGTCTTGGCAACTCAATTTTCTTTGCCACAGGATGTTCTTTTTTGATTTCTTTCTTCTTCGGTTTTTCTTCCACTTCTACGTATTCTTCTTCAAAAAGAGCATTTTTCAGTTTATCAAATATTTTCACTCTACTCACCTCGTGTTATTCTTTTGTAACCGAATCTTCATCATCCACGGTTTCAATAATATCCTCTTGTGGAAGTTGATTGTTTTTATCGTAATAGACATCGTATTCTTTTACGTATTCAATGAAGTCCGTTGCTTCACTTTTCGGTGTTAAAATTTGAAAGCTTTCCTCTTCGTAATTCAAAACATGATTTCCAACCAGTGTTGCTAAGACTTTATCCTGGTATTGAATGGAAGAGAGTACGTAACACATTTCAATTAAGGTATCTTGTAACTGATCCACTTCAATATAAGCTTCCATCTTTGCATAGTTGTACATCAATTCGACAAAAAATTTATCTTCCACTCGATTGATCTCTAAGTAACCTGACACTCCATCCTGATGAATCGCTTTCGAATAATAAGCATCGATCTTTTCTTCGTAATCGACTTCTACTTTATGATAATAAGAAACAACGTCGACATACAAATAAAGCGATTGATGTTGATAAACCAAATGGGAATTATAATCCGTTTTATTGCGAAGCGTCATTCCCTTTGGAAGATAATATTTGTAACCTTGAAATACCGTATTGTATAAATTGTTTTTTTGTAATAAAACTGTGTCGATAATTGACTCCATACTCTGATGATTGACGCGCTGTATTTGACAACCAGTGGAAGTCAAGATAAGCAGGATAATAGCAAGTAAAACCATTCTCTTTTTCATATTCCACCTACTCTTCTACAATTATAACAAATTTCCCATAAAATAAAAACAGTTTCTTTTAATGGACACTTTTTTTACTGACAACGACATAGTAAATAGGAAAGCCCAAATTGACAAACTTATCTTCGTATTCTGTCTCTTGTATGAAGGTCACAAGAAACATCTTCAAAGTGAAATCCTCCATGTTGAAAACTGAGAAGAGAAAATTCAAACAAGGGACGATTGTCCGTTTTAAAATGAATCTCTACGTCTTTTTCCGAAATAGCTTCATAGACCGGAAAAAAGGAAGAACTCGTAAGTCTCCTCTTACTATGATGTTTTTTAGGCCAAGGATCGGAAAAATTCAAATAAATCCGTTCCACTCTTTTCGGAAGGTAAGAGGCAAGATCTTTGGCGTCCGCTCTAAGTACACGTAAATTAGGAATTCCCTCTGGTATTTTTAAAACTGCTCTTGCTAGAACGTTGTCAAATTTTTCAATTCCAAGATAATTGATTTCGGGATGTTCCTTCGCTTGCTGAATCAAAAATTGCCCCTTCCCCATTCCAATTTCTACATGAAGTGGTTGTCTAGAAGGAAACGTATCCTCCGTATATTCTTCTATCACGTAAAGACTATCCTTTAAAACTTGTTCTTTGGTTTTTAAATTTCTAAGTCTCATAATATCACCAAATCAATGGTATCACAAAGTCCCAGTACTTGCATATAATAAAACGATTAACAAAGGAGGATGTTTATGAACCCAATGCCTAATTTCTTTCCACCAATGTGGGCTCCACCTGTTACCGGTGGCAACTGTGGATGCAATCAAGATTCTAATAACTTGCAAAACCAAGTAGATCGCTTAGAACGTCAAGTTAGAAGACTCGAATTCCGTGTCAATCGTTTAGAACAAGCAATTTCTTCTGTTCCAATGCCACTTACAAACGATAACATGAGTTCAACCAACAATAACGGAAATAATATGTATATGATGTAAAAAAGAGAGAATTTTTTCTCTCTTTTTTCTTTATTGCAATTTTAACGCTTTAATATTTTTTTCAATTTTTCTTTCCAATACCTCTGTCTTTGATAAGCAGCATAGTCCTTGGTAATAGGCAATTCATAAGTTCCGATTACTTCTTCTACGTAGCCATTGAATCCTTTTTTAAACTCATAAATTCCATAATCAGGACTCTTAGGATCAAAATCGTTCATAATGCCATAGAAATTATACTTTCGAAATCCATGATCGATTCCATACCCCATCATATACCATTGATTCGCATATTGTCCGTTTAAGAACATGTATTCATCGATACTACCGCTACACAAGTAAATGATTTCATCTCCATAAGTCATGAACATAGCTGCAGATAAAATCAATACATCTTCTTTGTTCTTTTCATGCATCTCTTTGGCTTCTTGCCATTTCTTTTCCAAACTTTGTCTAAGAATTTGAGCATCTTTTACTTTTCCGCGATTGCTAGGAGTATCCGGAAGAGACTTTATTTTTTCGTCAATTTCCTCTAGTTCTCGTTCTAATTTCAAAACATAATCCTTTAAATTGATCTCCGCCAACAAGTATTTGACCTGCTCCTTATCATGAAATAAATCATACATCGTTTCATAGTACTCGAGTGATTTATCCATAAAGTTTCGTCTTTCGCTGGTCGATTCTGTAATAAATTTAAATTTTGGTAATTCTTCTTTGCCAATTTCCCGAACAACGACACCATTATCAAATGTTTTTTTGACACGTGTCCTCGTATTAGGTTTCATTTCCTTTAATATTTGATCTTTTGTTTTGTCTTTCAAATCAAGAGAAAAAGCCCATACTACTTGTTCACTATCTGGATTGTAGTGGTATCCAAGTTCTTCCAAAGAGCGAACGACTGGTAAATGATCGATTCCCCCTTCGACAATATCACCATTGATATCCCGTTCTTGTTTGATCAAATAAGGATCGATTCGTAACACAAATCCATTCTGTTCTTTGAGATAATCTTTTATCAGCTTAGTAAAAGTTTCCAGCAACTCTCTATTTTCATAATCGATAAGTGGCCCCCGAATGGCATAAAATTCTTTTTTTCCATGAAACTTCACCTTCGATAATAACATGGCTGCTGCAACCAAATGATCTTGATCTTTTAATCCCACATAGGAAACATCAAAGCCCCTTTTCTTACGGAGTAATCCAATCTCTGGAGTAGAGAGAAATGTTTTAAGAGGATGATGATCCAAAAAATCTCGATACTCTTCTTCCTTTAATTCTTCCAACTTCATTGTGATCTTCTCCTTGCTTTCCAATGTTTCAATGCACCATACGCTCCAAAAGCCATACGGTAAAGACGATAAAGAAGTGGTGAAACAACAAGATCAAATTCTCCTAAATACTCTTCGACATGTCCACCAAAACCTCGTTTGAATTCATAAAGACCATACATCTCATCCTGTTTATCCGTAAAATTACCAGTAATTCCATAAAAATTATATTTCTCATAACCATGTTTTAGAGCGTACTGTATCATATTCCAATTGGTCGTAATCGCTGAAGAATAGTGGATGTACTCTTCGTACGTTCCGCCAAGCAGAGAAAGTAGTTCTGTTCCATGCTTCATCAAAAGCATTCCCCCCAAAACAATCGTATCGCCTTTTTCTTCCTTTAAAGTAAGCATCTCTTGTTTGGTTTTCGAAAGACGTTCCTTTTCCATCTGGTCAACTTTAATCTGACTTTTTAATTTTTTTCCACCTGCTTCGGTTTTCTTAAGGTTTTCTTCGTTCAAAGCAATTCTCTTTTGAATCTCTTTTAAGGAGTCCTCTATTTTTTCCAAATAATCTTTGACGTGAAGTTCGGTCAATACGACCATAACATGATCGTTTAAACAATCAATCATATTTTGATAATACGAAAAAGGGCGATCGATAAATTTTCTTCTCGCAGCAGTCACTTCCATAATCGCTTTGAATTTGATCATTTCATCTTTCCCAATTTCTCTTGTCGTAATACACATCTTGTCGTTTCTTCGGATCTTATTACGGGTAGTTGGTTCCATTTTCAAAAGGAGCTCTTCTTCCGTTTTCCCTCTCAAATCCATGGCAAAAGCCCATCTTGGTTGTAAGGTTTCCATCCCTAACGTAAATCCTAAATGACGATATCCCAATTTTTTAAAACGAGGAAGAAAGGAACTATGATCAATTCCACCTTCTACGACATTCCCATTGATATCTCTTTCTAGGTAGAGACAATAAGGATCTAATTTCACAAAAATGGCTTTATGAGAGGAAGCAAACTTCTTAATTTCCTCTGTAAAAAAGCGGAACAGTTCTTCATCTTCATAATCTAACAAAAATCCACGGGGAGCATAAAAAAGAGAATAAGGACCTAATACTTTTTTTTGAAGGAGTAACGTTGCTGCAACTAAATGATCATCTTTCTTAACTCCTACGAGATAGTATTTCCATCCATTCTTTTCCTTTAATTTTCCCCAGCCTGTCATTTGATGAAACGTACCACAGGGATGGGTCCAAGAAAACGTTTCAAATTCTTCTTGATTCAATGTTACAAATTTCATATATCATCATCCTAAACTATTATTAGTATAACCAGAATCAAATTTTTAGTCAACGAAAGAGGACCGTTTCCTCACTGAGAAATCGGTCCATCACTTTCTTCTTTTGTATTCCCTTTTTTCCAAAGAAATTTACTTTTCAGTTTATCCTTGAATTCAGTTCCAAAAACAAAATCCAATGTTCGAAATAAACTAGTAACGGCAAAATAAATCACCATTCCAAGCAGGGCATAAATTC
>CARZYU010000001.1:67786-69424 GCA_949113215.1 uncultured Bacilli bacterium
TTCCTGTATACACAATAGCCATGGCTCGTGAAGTAGAAGTAAATGGAATGATCGATCGTAACAACAGGAGAACAAGAGCCATCAATAAAGTTGCGCCTAATGAAATCGCTGCTACCATCCATGTTTTTTTATAACGAACGTTAAAATTCTGTTTCAAATCACGAAGACTGATGACGATGGGAACCAAATAAGCAAGAATGGTTGTCATCGTGGCGCCATAATAGGCGGGCAACCCTAATTTGCTAAACAAGATTACCATGGGAACGTTCAAAAGAAGTTTAATCAAAAGGCAGAGAGCAAGTCCTAAGTTCGCTTTTCGATAACGATTTAAGGACTGCATCATGACATTGATATTTAAATAAAGAGAATAGAAAAGTGCGGTAAAAACACTAAAGCGAAACACTTGAACACAAAGAGAAGAAGATCCATAAAAGATCGTCCAAATCGAAGGAGCAAGAATACTTAGTCCTACTACCATCGGCATTACTAAGAACAAAAGAATTTGTAATGTCTTATTGATCTTATTTCGAATTCCTTCCCTATTTCCTTCGGCGTAATCACTCGTAATATTAGGAAGAACACTGACAACGAGTCCAGAAGCAATCGAAGTAACGATGACGTTGAGTTTCGCACCCCAAGTAGAAATCACCGAAAGAACAGTTTCTGCATCATTGGTCTTCATTCCACCATACTTCACTAAATTCTTTACCAATGTCATCGTATCGATCGTATTGCATAACGTTACAACGATGCTAATCAAGACAAAAGGAATGGCATAAGAAAGTAATTTTTTAAAAAGATCTTTGTTTTTAATCTGTTGCTCTTCTTCTTTCACAACATAATTGGTTTCATCCTGCTCTTTTACTTTTTTCATGTTATATCCCAAATAGCAAAGAGAAGCCAGAGAACCAACCGTCGCCCCAAATACAGCAATTCCCACTGCTTCTTTGGTACCAAAAAGTTTCATCATAAAGTAGCTACCAAAAACGATGACGATCACTCGCACAAACTGTTCCAAAAGATCACTAATGGAAGCTTTACGAATGTATTTATGGCCTTGCAAATAACCTCTCATCGTACTGATGATGGTTACTGAAAGAATGGCAGTGGTCGAAACACGAAGAACAAAAATAATATCCTCTTTACTATTGCCCCCTACTGTACCACCAATGATCGTATCAGCAATGGTTGGTGCCAAGAAAAACAATCCTAATGTTGAAACGACTGCAAGACCTATCGCAATCCATAAAGCCACACGATAAGAGCGCTTTTTCGCATCCTGATAATGAAGCGCATTGTATTCACTGACAATTTTAGAAATTGCCAAAGGAAGTCCAATCGTCGATAAGTTTAAAAACAAAGCATACATATTATAGGCATATCCATAGAGAGCTCTTCCCTTTTCACCAATAATCGCATGAAACGGAATGACATAAATGATTCCCAAGATTTTGCTTAGAACCAAAAATAACGTTGCAAACATCGCACCCTGCATAAAGCTATCTTTTTTGATCTTCTTCATTTCATCACTCCCTCACGTATTATATATTATACCAAAATTTAACAAAGTGAGCCATCAATCGTGTTGCAGTTTCATCATAAGGCGATAACCAAAGGTGAAGAAAACCGCAAGACCAG
>CARZYU010000002.1:0-4173 GCA_949113215.1 uncultured Bacilli bacterium
GATTACTGCGATCAAAGTATCTGTTTGTCGACAAGGAGGTTCAAAGAACATTTGGATTATTTTAAAGAGAATGGTTTCTATGCTCTGCGTATGATCGATATGGAACGTTTTGTCAAGGAAGAGGTTCAACTTCCTAAAAACAGTGTTTTGATTACCATCGATGATGGTTGGCTAGTAGAAAAAGGTGCTGCTTTGTTAAACGAATATCAAATGCATGGAACACTTTTCTCGATTACTTCTTACTATGGTTATGCCCATGCTTCGGAGTATGTTGAGGTGCATTCTCATGGTCATGATTTGCACAACAATGGAGTTTGTCCTGGAGGACAAGGTGGAGGAATCAAGTGTCTTCCTAAAGAAACGCTTTTAAACGATCTGAAGACGTCCAAAGAAATATTACAAGGAAGTTCTTACTTCTGTTATCCATTTTATGAATACAATGACTATGCGATTGAAGTGTTGAAAGAGGCAGGTTATCGTATGGCTTTCATTGGAGGAAATCGAAAAGTAAGACCAGGAATGAATATCATGTTGCTTCCAAGATATCCCATTGTATCGGATATGGATGCCTCTGATATTGCTAGAATTGTGAATTAGAAAGAGAAAAAAGTGCATTTCTCTTTCTTTTATTATATAATATTTAATAGATTAGGACGGTGGTTGGACCATGGAACAAAGAATTATGGATGGAAATGAAGCAGCTGCTTATGTATCTTATCCATTTACGGAAGTGGCAGGAGTCTATCCGATTACTCCTTCTTCTCCAATGGCAGAGCTAGTAGACCAGTGGAGTCAAGAGGGAAAACAAAACTACTTTCATACTCCTGTCAAAGTGGTAGAGATGCAGTCGGAATTGGGTGCTGCTGGAATGGCACATGGATCACTTCAAGCGGGATGTTTAACGACGACGTATACGGCTAGTCAAGGCCTTCTTTTGATGATTCCCAATATGTATAAAATGGCAGGGGAACTGCTTCCCTGTGTCATTCATGTGGCTGCGAGAAGTCTTTCGACACATGCTCTTTCGTTTTCTACTTCTTCGGTACAGCAAGTGATGGATTTGACAGCCGTAGCGCATCTTGCTGCCATTGAGGGAAGGGTTCCCTTTCTTCACTTTTTCGATGGCTTTCGGACGAGTCATGAATTACAGAAGATCGAGGTCGTTGATCTTGAAAAAATTTATTCTTTGATCGATCAAAAAGCCTTGAGGGAATTTCGTGAAAGGGCATTGAATTTAGACCGTCCTGTTACGAGAGGAACCAATCAAAATGACGATGTCTATTTTCAAGCTACCGAAGTAAGAAATCCTTACTACGATGCTCTTCCTGATATAGTAAATAAATATATGAGTGAGATTAGTTTGTTGACCGGAAGAAGATATCAACCGTTTTGTTATTATGGGGCTGAAGATGCGACAAAAGTAATTGTAGCGATGGGAAGTGTCTGTGAAACCATTCATGAAGTGGTGGAAGATCTTGTAAGTAAGGGAGAAAAGGTAGGATTATTGGAAGTTCATCTCTATCGTCCATTCAGTGCAAAGTATTTCTTAGATGTTTTGCCTGCAACGGTCAAAAAGATTGCAGTTTTGGACCGGACGAAAGAACCAGGAAGCGTTGGGGAACCCCTTTACTTAGACGTGGTAAACGTTTTAAATACTACTTCGAGAAATGCCAAAGTGATTGGTGGAAGATATGGACTTTCGAGCAAAGATACCACTCCTGCTATGATCAAGGGAGTCTATGACTTTTTGGATCAAAAAGATCACTTTACTAATTTTACGGTAGGAATTGAAGATGATGTGACACATCGTAGCATTCTAGTTCCAGATTACCTTCTTCCTAAAAGAAATGTAGAGTTTTTGGTATACGGCTATGGAAGCGATGGAATGGTAAGTGCTTGCAAAGATCTACTTAAGATTACAGGTACTTATAGCAATGCCTATGTCCAAGGATACTTTCAGTACGATTCCAAAAAGAGTGGTGGGGTGACGAAGAGTCATTTAAGGTTTGGAAAGGATCCAATTCGCTCTACTTATTATGTTACCCATCCTTCGTTGGTTGTTTGTACGAACGATAGTTATTTAAAGAAGTTCTCTATGTTAGAGGGAATCAAAGAAAATGGTACATTCCTGTTGAATACTTCTATGAAAAAAGAAGAGGTTCTTTCCTTTCTGACTGAGCATGACAAAGAAATCTTACGAACAAGGAATGTTCATTTCTATATCGTAGATGCGACGAAAGTTGCGAAAGAAGTGGGGTTAGGACAAAAAATCAGTGGTATTATGGAGATTCTTCTCTTTCAATTAGGAAAGCTAATTCCCTTTGAATTTGCACAAGCGAAGATGACCGAAACACTAAAGAAACGTTTTTCGAAGAAAGGGAACGATCTTGTTTCGAAGAACTTGGAAGCGATGGATCAGGCCATTTCTCTTTTGGAAGAAGTCAAGATCGATCGGAAGGAAGGTTCTTACTTAAAAGACGATGATACCGTTTTCTCGAAGATGTCTTCTCGTAGAGGGGATGAACTTCCCGTCAGTGCTTTCTTAGATATGCCAGATGGAACCTTTGAAGGGGCCCTTTCGAGGTTGGAAAAACGAAGTATTTCTTCCATCGCTCCAACGTTTATCAAGGAAAACTGTATTGAATGTAACCTCTGTTCCTTTGTTTGTCCTCATGCGGTCATTCGTCCTTTCTTATTGAACGACGAAGAAGTATCTTCTGCTCCCGAAGTGATAAAGAATCGCCTCAAGGAAGTGACATTAAAGGGAAATCATTATTACTATACGATCGGAATTTCCCTTCCTGATTGCACAGGCTGTGGTCTTTGTGAAGCTGTTTGTCCTGGTAAAAAATGTGAAAAAGCTTTGGTGATGAAGGATATCATTCAAAGTAAGGAACATGCGAGTGATAAGTATCTTTTTGATCATGTGAGTGAAAAGGATGCTCTTCCTGTTAATACCGTGAAAGGAAGCCAGTTTAAGAAGCCAAAGTTCGAGTTCAGTGGAGCTTGTGCAGGATGTGGAGAAACTTCCTATCTGAAGTTGTTGACCCAGTTGTTTGGTGATCGTTTGGTAATTGCCAATGCCACAGGATGTTCTTCTATTTATGGGGCAGCTGCTCCAAGTACGCCTTATTCGGTTCCTTGGGCCAGTTCTTTGTTTGAAGACAATGCAGAGTATGGGTATGGAATGAAGATTGCCGATCTTACCATCAAGCAACGAATCAAAGATTTGATCCTGAGTCATCTTGATGAAGTGGAAGAAGAGGAAAGAGAAATTTATGAGGCTTACGCCGAAAAGGCAACGAAAGATACCGCCGAAAAGCTTTTGGAGGTTCTCGACCATACGAAGATTGCTGGATTAAAGGAATGGAAAAACTTTATGATGCCGAAGTCAATCTGGATGGTTGGTGGAGATGGATGGGCCTACGATATTGGCTTTGGTGGAATCGATCATGTTTTGGCAAACAGAGAGAATGTAAATATTTTAGTGCTCGATACCGAAGTGTATTCCAATACGGGAGGGCAGGCTTCCAAGTCAAGTCAAATGGGAGCTGTGGCAAAGTTTGCATCCACAGGAAAGAAAACAGCGAAGAAGGATCTAGCGAAAATAGCCCTTACGTATCCTCATGCCTATGTGGGAGCGATTTCCTTAGGGGCAGATTATCAACAGACCATTCGCGTTTTATTGGAAGCAGAGGCCTACGATGGACCAAGTATCATCATTGCTTATGCCCCTTGTATTTCTCAAGGAATTTTAACTGGAATGAAATCGACAATCGAGGAACAAAAGAAGGCAACACTCTGTGGATATTTTCCGATCTTTCACTATCATCCAGAGACCAAAACATTTAAACTAGATAGCAAAGCAGATTTTGATCTTTATTATCCTTTCATTGTTGGAGAAGATCGTTACCGGATGTTAAAGAAAGTAAATGAAAAAGAATACCGTGAATTGCTGGAAGAAAATCGACAAAATGCGATGGAACGTTATCAATATTATGAAAGTTTGCAACAAAAAACAGAAGAATAGCTTCCGTTTTTTGTTTTTTTGGAGTATGATGATAATAGGGTGTTGGAAATGAAAAAAGGTGTGATGGTGGCAATCCTATTTGTGATTTTAGGAATTGCTTTCGTAATTGTAGGAGTTTCTTTGCGGGGAGATCCCGGAAATCA
>CARZYU010000002.1:4188-4776 GCA_949113215.1 uncultured Bacilli bacterium
TGATTTAGAAGTGTATCTCTATGAACTTAAAGATGATACCTTAACCAGCAGTGCTTCCCTGGAAGATGAAAAAGCCGCTGATTTGTTTTTGCATTTGGCAAATGCTATTTCACGCTTTAACAAAGGACCTGTTGAGGTGGCTAGTATTCAAGAACTGAGTTCTTATCATTTGGAACAAGGCTTAGAGAGGAAACTACTGGAAGACCGGCAATTATTGGAAGTGAAAACAACACTGCGACTCAATCAAAATTTGTTGGTGAGCCGACCACTTGATCAAGAGGACTTTGCTGCTTATGATAAGGAATTACGAAATACAGCTAGTTTTTCCCTTCGAAGAGGTTCGTTCTATTTTCAGAAGAATGGAAATCCTAATCAACTAGAAGTCTATCTGGGAGAGCAAAAAGAATTATCCGAAGGAATGTATCAATCTTTGCTGAATTTGATTCATTATATTTATGGGGATAATATATACAATATTGTAAAAGCACAGTATCCTACGTTGCAAACGGCTGATGTTGGGGTATTCCATATTGTTGTGGATCCACCCCTGGATGATGCCAGTAAAGAACGTTATAAAGGATACCAAAT
>CARZYU010000002.1:4786-10188 GCA_949113215.1 uncultured Bacilli bacterium
CACCCCCTGAGGGTAGCTTCCATAAAAAGAATAAAAAGGGGTTGGCTAGTGTGATACTAGCGACCAATTCGCCTAATTCCGAATTGGTGATTTATATAATAATCGGTGAAGAGGGTTTTGTCAACAAAAAAAGTGCTTTTTTTTGAAAAGTTTTTTTGAAGGAGAAAATCCTCTTTTTATTTCGATAAAATCGTAAGAAAACGATAAAAAGCATTCGTTTTTTCTTTCCAAAAATTTGGTTTTATGGTATAATAGCGACGAAGGAAGTGGGATAGTATGGCAAAGCTGGAAGAAGTCAAAGGAGTTGGGCCGAAATCCTTAGCGTTATTAAACAAAATAGGGATTCTTTCCATCGAAGATCTCGTGACACACTATCCTTTTCGTTATGATATTTTAAAACGAGGAAATCTAGGGGAAACAGACGATGGAGAGCACATCGTGATCGATGGTAAAGTTGAAAGTATTCCGATTTTACTCCGTTTTAAAGGTGGACTCAATAAAATGAACTTCCGTTTTGTCACCAACAGTGGTGTCGTAGGAGTATCTATTTTCAACCGGGCCTTTTTAAAAACACATTTAGCTGTTGGAACAGGTGTTACGGTTATCGGAAAACTTGATAAGAAGAAAAATGTGATTACGGCAGCGGATATCAAGATGGGTGTTCTTACCAATCAACAAAAGATCGAACCTGTTTATCATTGTACCAGTGGACTTACCAATAAAAACTTATCGACTTACATCAACATGGCCCTTTTGACGTATGGAAGAGAAATTCCTAATTATTTTCAGGAGAAATATCAATTTTCCAATAAGAAAACCGCTTTAAATATCGTTCATAACCCTCCTACCATGGAGAAACTAAAGGAAGCAACAATTCGTCTAAAATACGAAGAATTGTTTGCCTTTATGTTTAAAATCAACTATTTAAAGGAACGAAATCATAAGAATCATTTAGGGCTTTCCCATGAGATTGATTCTGATAAACTAGAAGAATTTATTGCGAAGATTCCTTTTGAATTAACCAAGGATCAACGAAAAGCAGTTGGAGAGATTGTGAAAGATTTAAATTCGAAAAGTCGCATGAATCGTTTGCTTCAAGGAGATGTCGGAAGCGGAAAAACGATCGTAGCTTTCATTTCGATGTATGCCAATTATCTGAGTGGTTATCAAAGTGCCCTGATGGCACCTACTGAGATCTTAGCAACCCAGCATTTTCATCATTTGGAAGAATTGTTGAAAGGAACAAAGGTGAATGCTGCTTTACTGACTGGATCGATGTCGAAAAAGGAAAAGGAGAAAGTCTATGACGGACTTAGAGATGGTTCCATTCAGATGATCATTGGAACCCATGCTTTGATTCAAGAAGAAGTCGAATATCAAAACTTAGGGTTGGTGATTACCGATGAACAACATCGTTTTGGAGTCAATCAACGAGCTAATTTGCAAAACAAAGGAAAACGCCCAGATATTCTCTATATGAGTGCAACTCCTATTCCTAGAACTTACGCTTTGACGATCTATGGTGATATGGATGTTTCCATCATCAAAGAAAGACCAAAAGGAAGAAAACCAATTAAGACCTATGTCAAAAGCAATGCCGAAATCAAGGAAGTTCTTTCGATGATGTACGAAGAACTAAAAAACAATCATCAAGTCTATGTGATTGCTCCTTTGATTGAAGAAAGTGAGTCTTCTGACCTTACAACGGTGGTAGAATTAAAAGATAAAATGAACTTAGCGTTTGGAAGTAAATACAAGATCGATATTGTACATGGTAAAATGACGGCTGCAGCGAAAGATTGTATTATGAAAGATTTCAGTGAAAATAAAGTCAACATCTTAATTAGTACAACTGTGATCGAAGTAGGGGTGGATGTTCCAAATGCCACGATGATGGTTATCTTTGATGCCAATCGTTTTGGACTTTCGACGTT
The DNA here is from genome assembly GCA_949113215.1 of uncultured Bacilli bacterium. Taxonomy (GTDB): domain Bacteria; phylum Bacillota_I; class Bacilli_A; order RF39; family UBA660; genus CARZYU01. Next base: position 6,721 of record CARZYU010000002.1, read on the forward strand.
ACATCAATTACGAGGAAGAGTCGGTCGGGGAAGTGTAGAGTCCAGTTGTATTTTAATCAGTGATACCGATACCAAACGTTTGGAAATTATGGAACAAACCAACGATGGATTTGAAATCAGTGAAGAAGATTTCAAATTACGTGGTCATGGTGATTTATTTGGAACCAAACAAAGTGGGGATATGACGTTTAAAATTGCCGATGTGAAACAGGATTACAAGATTTTACTTCAAGCAAAAGAGGATTCTTATGCTTATTTAACCAGTGAAGAATTTGAAAAAGAACCTCTCAAGGAATACTTCATTACGACAATTGAAGATGTCAAGTAAAAAAATCCTTGCAAATCAAATTGACAAAAAATGGGAATGTTAGTATGATTAAGGTGCGTGAGTAATCACGCTGATATCTCTCACGGTCTAAAGTGTGAGAGTATATTCAACCGAACCCCCTGAAGGAGCCTTATGGCTCCATTTTTGTTTATTTTAAAAGATTTCAATCCTTTAAAATATTTTTAGGTACTAAGCTAGGTACGAAAATTTAAAATAATACACAAAAATTGATGATTTTAGAGTATCGGAAATGATTTTTCAAAAGTAAATAAAATTACCAAGTTCTGAAAAAAATTTCTGATTCTTTTTCATTTTGTTTGACAAATCTAATGATAAATGGTATAATTTCATTAGATTTGTCAAGGAGGGATATATATGGATAAGATGACAATTAAAGATTTTAAGGGTGAAAGTAATATCGATATAATTAAATCTATTATGAAAATGAATAATGGATATGTTACTTCAAAAGAACTATCTAATTTTGGAATTCATAGAATGTATCTTAATATTATGAAAGAAAAAAGTATGATAGAAAAAGTAGGCAATGGTATTTATATTGATTCAAGTAAGATAGAAGATAGTTATTTTGTTTTTGGACTTGGGCTTCCCAATATTATTTATTCACACATGACTGCACTTTATTTTCAAGGTCTTTCTATTAAAGCTCCAAATGACAAGTTTGATATAACTGTTACTAATAATTATTTTAATTATAAAATAAAAAATCATAATGTGTTTTATGTTGATAAAGATGTTTATGAACTAGGACTAACAGAAGTTGAAACTCCTATGGGGAACAAAGTTAAAGCTTATGATATAGAAAGATGTATCTGTGATATTATTAGATCTAAAAATAGAATGGATTCTGAACATGTTAAACATAGTATTAGAGAATATGTTAAAAGAAAAGACAAAGATCTAGTTAAACTATCAAAATATGCAGAAAAGCTTGGTGTTAAAAAGGAAGTAATGGATTATGTGGTGATATTTTATGGATAGTATGCAATTAAAAGATAAACTAAGAAATATTTCTAAAGAAAAGAATGTTGATTTTAATACATTACTTAGACTTTATATGTATGATAGATTTGTTGAAAGATTATCAAAAAGCAAATATAGAGAGAACTTTATCATAAAAGGTGGATTTTATTTAAGTACGTTATTTGGTGTAGAAAATAGAACTACTATGGATATAGATACAGCCTTTAAAAATGCAAATTTTAATGAAAAAGCAATAGTTAAAATGATAAAAGAAATAGTTTCAATTAAAATAGACGATAATACTAAACTATCATATTTAGGAATAGCACCAATAAGAGATGAAGATGAATATGGTGGGTTTAGAGTAGATATTCAAGTTGAACTTGAAAATGTTAAAGAAAAATTCCATGTTGATATAGCTACAGGAGATCCAATCACACCAAAAGAAATAAGATATAAGTACATTCCATTACTAGGAGATAATTATATAGATTTATATGCTTATAATATTGAAACAGTATTGGCTGAAAAGATAGAAACAATTCTTAGCAGGGTAGAATTAAATGGTAGAATGAGAGATTTCTATGATGTTTATTTCATATATACAAAAGATTGGGAAAATGTTAATAAGAAGCATTTTAATGAAGCATTATTAAAAACATTTGGTAAAAGAGATTATTGTGGTAATCCATTTGTAGCTATAGATCTTATACGAGATAGCGAATTAGTAAGAGCAAGATGGAAAAATTACCAAAGAAAATATGAATATGCCAAAGATATAAAATTTGATGATATATTAGATTGCATAGCAAAAATGATGGAACAAAGAGATCAAATAGTGATTTAGAGGTACCATATGGAAATGACATTTAGAAAAACAGGATGAACAAGAAGAAAGAATAAATGAAGTTGATAAATACATTATAGATTCCATTTCAAAATTAATCAGTTATTAAAAATTTGATTTAATTTTTAGGTGCGTAATTGATACTAAAAGTACCTATGTAAATTTTAGTAAATTAAAATAAACTTATATGCTCAAAACCCCTATAAATAAAGTCGTTCTTTAATTTTATAAATGTTGATAAATCGGAATTAAGGCGTCTCTGAAGAGAGCGAAAGCTCTCATTTTTTTGCTATGCAGTTAACAACGATTATGTTGATCAAATTTGATTTTTATTGATAAAATGTTAGAAACAGGAAGTAAGGGGTGATTCAGAAATGAGATACAAGAATAATCCTCGATTGGATAAAATCCTTGTAAAAATGATCCAAAGAAAAGAGTCTTTTCCATTTGATCACTTTGATAATATATTATTTTTAGACTATGATGGAGTATTAATTACAAATGAGTCTTCTGTCTTTTCTAAATACTGTATGTCTAACTTAAATAACTTTTGTTTAAAACATCAATTTAAAATTGTAGTGATTAGTTCATGGCGAAAATATCTAGGATATCAGGATATGTTGTATGGTGCAGGACTTGACCCTAAAATTGAAATACTAGGGAAAACGGATTGCTTAAATAGTACAAGAGAATTAGAAATAAAAAAATATCTGTGGGAGCATCCATATCTTGATAAATTTATGATATTAGATGATGGCAATTTTTATGAATTAGAAAAATATCAGATAAAAACAGAATTTTCTTTTGGATTTGATGATAAAAAGTATCTTGAAGCGGAATTGCTGTTAAAAAATTTATAGGGGAAAAATATCTAACAAGAAAAAGGCACTAATATAGTGGCTTTTTCTTAGTTGTAACGATGTACTTACAGTATATTTTTAAGAAAACAAATAATAATCTGTTGACAATTGAATGATCGTTCAACTATACTGGTAATAGTTGAATAGTGGTTCAACTGTTTTGCATAAAATATAAGGGAGGGATCTTATGTCACGTAATGAATTTGAATGTGATTGTAATGTCATTCATCAAGAAGTAGTTAAGAATGTTTTAAAGAAGATGCCAGAAGAGGAGACTTTTTCTCATTTAGCAAGTTTATTTCAATTAATTGGAGATAGCACTCGTTGTCATCTTTTGTTTGCACTTGATCAACATGAGATGTGTGTTTGTGATTTGGCAAATGTTTTAAATAGGACGAAGTCTTCTATTTCCCATCAATTGGCTAAACTTCGAAAGAGTGGAGTGGTTC
>CARZYU010000002.1:10198-30550 GCA_949113215.1 uncultured Bacilli bacterium
CGTGCTACAAGACGAGGAAAAGAAGTATACTACCGACTTGAAGATGATCATGTTGTGAAATTATTTGAAGTTGCTTTTGAGCATATCAATCATTTGGGAAAGAAGGAAGCTTCAAAATGAGACGAGAAGTAATCCGAATCTTGTGTGCTTTCCTTCTTGGAGTAATAGCCTTTTTTGTAGGGATGTATTCTTCCGTATATTCTGCTGTTTTCTATGTGTTTGCTTATCTTATCGTAGGATATGATATTGTGTTAGAAGCGGTAAAACATATTTTAAAAGGTAAGATGCTGGATGAATGTTTTCTTATGACAATTGCGACGATGGGAGCTTTTTTCGTAGGAGAATTTCCTGAGGCAGTTGCCGTTATGCTTTTTTATAAAGTGGGAGAATTGTTTCAAGATTGTGCCGTCGAAGAGTCTCGAAAGTCGGTAGCAAAACTTATGGATATTCGACCTGATTATGCCAATGTACTTCGAAAGAAGCAAATGGTAAAAGTATCACCAGATGAAGTTTTGATTGGAGATACTATCGTTGTGAAGCCAGGAGAGAAAATTCCATTAGATGGTGTTGTTCTTAAAGGAGAGTCGATGTTAAATACGATGGCTTTAACGGGAGAAAGTCTTCCAAAGAAGGTGAAGGTTGGAGATACGGTATTAAGTGGATGTATCAATCAAGAAGGAACCATTGAAATAGAAGTTACCAAAGAATTTGGTGAATCCACTGTTCAGAAAATTTTAGAGCTGATTGAACATGCGAGTGAGCGAAAATCAAAATCAGAGCATTTTATTCATAAATTTGCCAAGTACTATACGCCAATTGTTGTCTTGATTGCTTTATTGTTGGTTATTTTACCTCCACTTATGATCCAAGGGATTGCACTGTCTGACTTTGTGTACCGTGCTCTTTCCTTTTTGGTAGTATCGTGTCCTTGTGCTTTGGTGCTTTCCATTCCACTTAGTTTCTTTGCGGGAATTGGGAGAGCTTCTAAATGTGGTATTTTAATGAAAGGTAGTAATTATTTGGAAACACTTGCGCGAAGTGAAGTCGTTGTTTGTGATAAAACAGGAACCTTGACGGAAGGAAGTTTTCGTGTTCGGAAAATAGAGGCTTCTAGTGTTTCCAAAGAAGAGGTTTTAAAATATGCCGCTTATGCTGAAAGTTTTTCCAATCATCCCATTGCTGTTTCGTGGAGGGAAGCTTATGGTAAGACGATTGATCAAACATTGGTTACAAAGGAAAAAGAATTTTCTGGAAAAGGTGTCTATGCGAAAGTAGATCATCATGATGTATTTGTAGGAAATGAGAAATTATTTCAAGAGAAAAAAATAAAAATTCCAAAACAACAAGAAGATGGAACCTTAGTATACGTTGCCGTGGATGGGAATTATATAGGAATGATCCTCATTGCTGATCAAATCAAAAAAGATGCGAAGAAGGCTATCGTTGGTTTAAGAAAACAAGGTATTCGAAAGATTGTTATGTTGACAGGAGACAACCAGCAAATCAGTCAGAAGATAGCTTCTAAGTTGCAATTAGATGAGTGCTATGCAGAACTTCTTCCTCAGGACAAGGTCTCTTTCATGGAACAATTGATGAAGGAAAAACAGGAAAATCGTACATTCCTTTTTGTAGGAGACGGTATTAACGATGCTCCTGTATTAGCACTTTCCGATGTAGGAGTTGCGATGGGAGGACTTGGAAGTGATGCTGCCATCGAAGCAGCAGATGTTGTGTTAATGGAGGATGAACCATCGAAATTAGTAGAAGCTATTGAGATCTCCAAAAGGACGATGAGAATTGTAAAAGAAAATATCATCTTTGCGATTCTTGTTAAAATTTTCATTCTTGCCTTGAGCACATTTGGATTTGCTAGTATGTGGATGGCAGTGTTTGCCGATGTGGGAGTATCTATTTTAGCTGTATTGAATGCACTTCGACTTCTTAGAATGTAATTATGATATAATAAATTATCTTTGGGAGGTATTATGAGTAAATATGATCCGTTATGGCTTTATTTAAAAGAAAGACAGCAAAAGAGGTATCAACTATCGTATGAACAAATCGAAAAGATATTAGGATTTCCGATCGATCATTCTTTTTTGACTTACAAAAAGGAAGTAGAGCAATACGGCTATCAGGTGGAAAAAATATCACTTAAGGAACAAACGATTGTATTCAAACAAAAGGAGGAATGAATATGGCTACCACAAAAGAATACCGTGATTTCATTTTAGAACAACTAGATTTATTGACTCCCATTACGTGCAGACCAATGATGGGAGAATATTTACTTTATTACGATGGCATTTTATTTGGGGGGATTTATGATGACCGGTTGCTTGTAAAACGAGTGGAGCACAATCAAAGTTATGAATTGAATGAAGCCATTCCTTATCAAGGGGCAAAACCAATGTATCAAATTGATAATCTCGATGATAAAGAGTTGATAAGAGATATCGTTTTAGCAACCTGTAAAGACTTGCCTCGAAAAAAATGAGTTGTTCTGTTATCTTTCGAGAACTATGGTATAATAACAATAGTTGGGAGGCATGAAGCTGTGGAAAACGAAGGTATTTTAGAACGGTACGGAGAAAACTTTACAGAGAAAGAATATATTACGAATCCAGCGATTGGTCGAGATGAGGAAATCAAAAATCTAATTTTGGTTTTATTGACACCAGAAAAGTCTGCCATCTTAGTAGGAAAACCAGGAATTGGTAAAACGGCTATCGTCGAAGGTCTTGCCTATCAGATTCAAAAAGGAAATGTTCCTACGGCTTTACAAGATTATAAAATTTATAAAGTGAATACTTCGAGTCTACTTGGAATTGATCCCGTGACAGGTATTGCTAGAATGCAAATGTTACTGAATGATTTGAAGACGAGGGAACATTTGATTCTGTTTATCGATGAGATTCATACCCTGATGGGGAGCAAAGGAGAAGCCCTCGATTTTGCTAATATGTTTAAACCAGGATTGGATCGTGGCGATATCAAAGTCATTGGGGCGACGACGAGTGATGAATACGAACGTTATATTTTAAGGGATAAAGCGTTTGTCCGTCGTTTTCAAAAAATCGAGGTTTTGGAACCAACGAGAGAAGAAACGATTCAAATCATGATGGGAACGTTACCGAAAATTGAGAAAAAGACGGGAGCAAAACTCAAGTATACTTCGTTCATTCAAAGTAAGATTATGGCTTTTCTAGTTGACTTGACGAGTGAATATCGAAGAGTTTACGAAATTGGTTCTAGGTATCCCGATATTGCCCTTACTTTATTACAACAGGCATTTTCGTATGCGGTATTTGAAAATGCCAAAGAGGTTACGATCAATCATGTGTATTCGGCGATTCAAAATACGAAAAATGTCTATCCTGATGTTATCGCCAAGGAACTAGTTCGTTTTGAAACCGAATTTAAGGATATTTTACACACCGAAAATTCTCTTCCCGAAACTGGAGTTTCCGGAATCGATGTCATTTAAATAAGGAATTTAGTAAAATCTGTGATAATAAAAAGAAAATCGACTTTTTTAAAAGCCGATTTTTTTGTATGCAAAAAATATTTGAGATTTTATAGTACTTTCCTCTCAAAAGAAAAGTGAAATAAGGTTGTATTTTGGAATTTATTGCAATGGTAATGCTTCAAGTAAAGTTTTTAAAAAATCGGATAATCTAGACGAATCCCCATACCCATTAGGCTGCTTTCCCATAGACTAAATTAGAAGGAGGTATTTATGAATAATTATGAATACAACGGGTATGTTTATGAAGACATGATGCCTTTAAATAGTACTCTGTTAAACAACAATTTATTTTCAGATGTTGGACCAAATAATATAACAACACCTGATACTTCTATCCCTAGTCGCCCTAATTTATTTGCGCCAAGAGAGGCCTTTGTAAGAGGTAATCTGTTCCGTAATTTATACAATCAGTATAAAAATTTTCAGCCGGCAATCTTGAATGCAAGAACTGAACAGGAACGTCTTTACCTGGAATTATCGCAAACTTCTTTTGCAGCACATGAACTTAATCTTTACTTGGATAATTATCCCAACGATACGACGATGATCAAACTTTTCAATGATTATCGCAAGATGGCAAACGATGCTTTAAAGAGATATGAGGAAAAATTTGGACCTATCGTTATCTCAAGTGATGCACTTGATAAAACACCATGGCAGTGGGTAACTCCTTTCCCATGGGATGAAGGAGGTATGTAAGATGTGGGCTTATCAAAAGAGACTACAATATCCAGTTAATATTAAAAAAAGAGATTTAAAAATGGCAAAAGCCATTGTAACACAATATGGTGGAAGCAATGGTGAACTTGCTGCGGCTCTTCGTTACTTGAATCAACGTTATACCATGCCAGATGATCGTGGGAAAGCGCTTCTAACTGATATCGGAACCGAAGAATTGACACAATAAGATTATCATAAATAAAAGCCACATATAAAATAAGGAGAAAAAAGAGCAAAAAAAAAGAGAGGTCGCCGACATTTTAGTCGGAAACCTCCTTTTTTATTTAATAGTTAATACTTGTCCTGGTTTAATTAAGTTAGGGTTAGATCCTATAACAAATTTATTATCGTTATAGATCTTTTGCCATGTAGTACCATACTTAGAAGCGATACCACTTAAAGTATCTCCACTCTTAACAGTATATGTTCTACTATTGTTGGTAGCGACATTAGTGTCCTTACCAGTACCAGGTATTTTAATTTGTTGCCCTACATGAATAAGATTAGGGTTACTAATATTATTGTATGTGGCTAATTTTTGATATGTAGTACCATACTTAGAAGCGATACCACTTAAGGTATCTCCAGCTAAAACTGTATAAACAGAGTCGCTATTAGATGTACTAGGTTGTGGTGCTGGCGCTGGGTTACTTGGTTGTGTAGGATCTTGTGGTTGTACGCTTCCGTCAGCACTAAAACCATTTAAGCCTTTTTGTCTCATAATAGCTGGGTAATCATAGTAAGCGTAGTTTTGATCTACAGTCATACCAGCTACTTTATTTGTTCTAATACGGTTGGTTTCTCCGCCGAATTGCCATAGACCGCCTGCTGGGTTACTTGGTCTGTTAGAGCTCCAATTAGCTACCCATTTATCATATTTAGCTAATTGTGGTGTATCAATATAATTGTTAAACCAGTTACTATTAGCGTAAATACATACATAATAGCCTTTAGCTTCTAAAAACTCGCAGAAACCTTTAATAGCAGCTGTTACAGCAGCCTTACCAGCTTTAGCCTGGTAATGACTATCTTCTACATCTATAGCTATAGGGTACTCAAATTGTTTACCTTTCAAACAATTATTATACATATATTCAGCCTCAGCTCGGCCGTTTTCATAAGTAGTAGCGCAACTATACCAATAAGCACCGACACCTATACCATTAGCTTTAGCATTTCTATAATGATTTTCGAATTGATTATCTTTTGACTTGCTGACTCCGTTACCATAGCCAGTAAAACCAGCTCTTAAGATAGCAAACCTAACACCCTCATTTTTAGCAGCTGTTAGATTTATTCCTCTTTGATATGTACTAATATCAATACCAAATACTTTTTCCATAAAGTACCTCCTTATTTCATTTTTTGTAAATTATGTCCTATATCGTAGATACCACCAGCTATTAAGCCACTAACGGCTATAGCTGTACTAAAATCTCTAGTAATGATCCACTCTATAACGGCCACAATAACGCCGATCATGATATTTTGTATAGGTATTAAGTTAGTATTAAACCAACTTACTTTTTTTGCAATTAAACCACAAAAAAAGGTTACTATCATAGTAACCAACATTATAATAGCTTCTAAAGTCATTATCTGACACCTCACTTTCTCAATTCCTCTAATTGATCTATTCTATGATGTGCTGATTTTGCCGACTGTTCTACAGCTGAGACACGTTCGGCCAACTGTTGTATTGACTTACTAAAGTCTTTATTATCAAGTCTTATTTCATCAATGTTTCTGCTTATCATATCTAGTTTAGTCTCTAGCTTAGTTGACATAGCCACTTCCTCTTTAGTCTCTTGTTTTGTGTTCTTTTTACTATTCATATAAAAGGTAGCATAGCCAATTACTCCACCTATGATAGTAAAAATTAAGCCTATTGAAATCATAGTCGAGCTTTCCATTATTCTTTATTTTCCGTTCCAGGTATTGTAGGGAAATCTACGTCAAATGGGAAGTTAGGCTGTTTTGTAATATCTCTTAAAGCTTGTCTATATGTAGACCAGTCTCCATTTAAGATATTACCAAGAGAGGTAAATAAATCTTTAATAACGTTTAACATAGTGGCCGCGTTAATCGTCTCTGGTATTTCAATACCAAGTCTATCAATAAGGACATGCTTGTCGCTATCGGCTAACAGCTTGTCTCTTATTGCTCTAATTTCTGCTGATTTAGAAGCGATAAAATTATTTTTAGCCATTTGTAGCCATGTCTCATAATTATCATTTATATAAGACTTTAAATCGCTTCTATTAACTATTTTGACTGTGTATTCATAATAAAGATATACCGTTTGTTCTGATCCGTCTTCTGATGTTCTCTTAACTTCTTCTATGTCGTCAAAAAAAACAACCTCTATAAGGTTGCCTTTATGATCGCCAATTTTAAAGTTAAGAGGTCTTATTGTGCTTTCTGTCTTTTTTACTTTCATTTCTTATAACCTCCTTACACAATTTGTAATTTACATACGGTTTTATATACTTTTGCTGATAATTATAAGAGTTACAATGTTTTAACCAGCCACTATAGCTAATCATAGCCGTGGCGTCGTGGAAAGTAATATAATCTTTCTTACTCATTTTCTTCGCACGCCTCTTAATTCTTAAAAAATTACTTCTTCTAAGAGTAGTATACCCACGATAGAAGCGATATCCTAAGAAATCAAGAGGCCTAGACTCGGTCTTGAAAAGCTGCCAATTTTCTTTTATTGTTAACTTTTCTTTACTTAGAAAATTGTCGATTTCTATTTTGATCTTTCGTAATTCTTTTTTGTTGTTAGAAAATAATACCATGTCGTCCATATAACGCACATAATATTTTACTTTTAATTGTTCTTTTATAAAATGATCCAGATCCTGTAAATAATAATTCGCAAACCATTGACTGGTATAGTTTCCAATAGGCAAACCTTCGATACCACTATCAATAATTAAGTCTATAAGACTAAGAGTATCTTTATCTTTTAAGATCCTACGAAATTTATCTTTCAGTCTCTGCTTGTCAATACTAGGGTAAAACTTCTTAACATCAAGTTTTAAACAATATTTAGTATACTTACGATCTTGTACTAAGATCTTTTTAATATGCCTCATGCCACGCATAACACCGCGGCCTTTAACACTAGCACAACAAAACTCATACATACCTTTCATTAGTAAAGGCTCTATTTGAAGCATTAACGCCCAGTGTATTATCTGGTCTGGGTAAAAATGAGGTTTATAAATAATTCGCTCTTTTTTATTAGCTCCGTCATGTATTCTCATTTCAACGTATGGGCTAGGCCTGTACGTTTTATCTTGTAATGACTTTTGTATCTGTAAAGCGTAATATGTAGGAGAGTCAAGTATTTTTTCGACACTCTTACGGTTTCCTTTACCTTTGCTAGCTTTATAAATAGCTGCTTCAATATTGTTTAATTCTGTGATTTTTTGATAAATGTTACCTGTTCTTTTCATATTTCCTGGTCCTTATATTCTTATATTTGCCTGCGAGTTTTTCGAGAAATTTCTTTAATAGAAGATAAACCTACTAAACCCACCCAGAACGACTAATTTTTAGCAAGCGCTAAGGAAAATGATGTGTAAGGATTTAATGATAAGTAGTCGAGCTCCGACGTTGATATTAACAAGAGAAGACGCCTCGTTAAAGTTCCAATACCACAAGCCACATCTAGTATTGTTAACCCAATTACCGCCGACAAGAGTAGCAAGCGTCAACATCAAAGCACACACACCAGATCCCATATTTTTAATACAAGTGGTCGAGCTCCGTTGCTAGTCCACGAAAGAGAAGACGCTTGATTACAATTCCAATACCACAAGCCACACCATAGGTGGTCGACATAACAGCCGCCGACAAGAGGAACACAGCTAAGCACGAAAACTTACACATCACTCCCTAAATTTTAAAATGGAGCGTCGCCGACTTTCAGTCGGTATATTTAATTTTTATTTATGGGAGGCTGGCCGCCCCCAAACCCCCGCTAACTGGTTTTAAGAAGTCGAGCCCCGACGTCGATACTAACAAGAGAAGACGCCTCGTAAAAGCTCCAAAACCACAAGCCACATCTAGTATTGTAAACCCAACTACCGCCGACAAGAGCTATTCGCTTCTCCGAAGCGGTCCAGTAATAATCACACATATAAGTATTACTACTGCCTTTTACATCTGTGGGTAAACCTACTAAAGGGTTTTTAGGATCATAACCTAAAGCAGTTATGTAACTACCACTTGTAGAGCTATTAACATAGCCTAACTTATGGTAATCTCCATCAAACACATCAGAAGCGTAGGTACTAGGGTTATAATTGATATAAGCTTGATAGTTGTTTATATTAAGACCGTCGAAGAATTGCCATACATTACCGTATAAATCTTCGATACCCCTATAAACAACAGAGTTAGTATCATTTTTAACCATACAACCTGACTTCATACCTAGAGCATTACAACCACCACTATTTTTAGGTCCTGTATTATTAGCGTTAGTATGTCCTGGTCCAATTTTAGACTGTATATTATAATCAGCATACTCTACTAAATAAAGTAATTGTATTAAGAAATAATGCCAGTCTAATTGACTCCAACCAGCACCTAAGTTTTTAGCATACTGTCTAAACTCTGCGATAGTATGATTAACAAAAGGAGCTTGTCCGCTACGACTATATACTCCAGCTGTAGTACCAGACATTGTGTAACGTCCGATCATAAATTCTTTACTTTCAATAAAGCCACTTAAATTGTCTTTAGAAATATAAATATATTCGTAACCGTCTGAGACATAACGTCTATAGTAAAACTTTGGAATAATAGTCATAACTTGTATGTTAGTACCACCAGTAAAAGAGAAATTAGCGTCGCCATAGTAAGCGGTAATCTTTTTAGTAGAGTTGTTATAATTACAAGTAATTATATCGCTCCATGGGTAAATACTATCAAAGTCATTTCTGACAGCAGTTGTTCCCACTTGTGCGTTAGCTACTAAACCTACAGCGTCCTCAATTCTTTCCCAGGCTGACGAAGAAGAAGCTAGGGAACGTCTTACTCCGTAAACCTTACTTAAATTATTCGCTCTTTTATCGCGAACATTTATTACACCCAACATATTAGATCCCCTCCAAACTTAAATTAGATACTTGATATGTGATAGTGGTATCTATATTTTCAATAGGCTTTTCAGAGGTTAGGATCTTAAAGCCTCCGTCATAGGAGTTAACCATACCGTCATTAAGTTTAACTTGATTTTTTAAATCTAAATTAACATTTACTAACGTGTTAGAAGTAATATCACTATCTATTATATCATATTCATACAAATTAGTCTCGTTGTTTAGCGACCAGTTATCTACAGTAAGTGTCTTTGTATAACTTTTAAGGCCACTATCGACTATTTTATTTATTTCTACGGCCAAATGACCTGCGGCGTCTGTGTCTAATTGATTTTTAATTCTATTAAACCAATCTGTAAATTCCGTTGTTTCTTGTTGTATAATTTCCTCAAACTTCGTATATAGCTGATTATATACATTTGTAGTATCTATTGTTTCTACAGTAGACACTACATTACCACAAACATTTTTATCAAATCTTGTGTCTTTTATTGCTGACTGAGTAATAGAAGTAACTCCATTATCTACATATATCTCAGCTAGCTTAATATCATAAGTTGTTGAGGACCTAACTAAAGAAGGAGCAGACGGACTATCGCTAAATGTTCCTTTGATTATTTGAGCTGATATTAACCTGTTCGTTAAATCTAATCTTATAACAACATTATCAATACGTTTTAACGCTCCGTCTGCTGTATCTATTGTTTTAGTTAGATCTCCAGTATTGGTATAACGGTAACCTTCAATATTGGCGTCGCCTTCTTTAATAGTTACTGTCATATCATTATTAGATATAACTCTTAACTCATTATTAAAGATACCATTAGTAAAATACTTCGCCAGATGTCTAGCGAAGTCTTCCGCGAAATAGACTCTATCGTCGTCTATATCGTTAAAAAAACTAAACTTTTCCATAACTATTATTTCCTCCTTTAATCATTATTAAAAGTTTCTGCTATAGGGTTACCATAAGTAGGTATTACATCATGTTTTCCTTTTTCGATCACTTCTTCAACTTCTGTAATTCGTTGTTTCTTAATCATACTCCAGCTTTCTTTTTTGATATTTACAATATCGCCCAAGTCCCAATATTTTCTATAATCAGTTGAGTGTACTGTAGCTTCGAAAGTTTCTGTAGGATCTGTTAGCTTTTCTTTTCCTAAGTCGTCTAAGATAGCGTTATATTCGGCAGCTGATATATCGTTGTTACTTTCGTTTTTAGCGTCTACAAAAGCCTCTCTAATATCGAAGTCGTGTGTATCTGCTGTAACATTAGTAACAGTCCTCATAATTCTGTTTGTATCTTCGCCAGCACCGCCGACTAAGACATCAGTAATCATGTTCTTTCTGCTATATGTATGTTCTGTAGTATCTAAGTTTGATTTATCTTCGCTAAATTCATACCTAGTATTTACTTTTTGATCTTCTGTTCTATCTTTACCAACATAATTAACATACTTATAACGCTTATTCTCTAAGTCTAAAACGATTTTACCACCAATATTAGACGCTTTAGATAGTTTCTCGTGATATGTATATACATTTTTATAAGTACATTGAAAATCAACTTTACTGCTAACAATATCACTATCTGTAATATCAAGCTTACTAAATGACCGCATAGAAGTAAGTAGTTTCCTAAAACCGCCGATATACGTTCCTCTGTAATTGATACGATTTTTTATGATCCTTCTATTTAATAAGAATAAGCCAAATCTACCATATACAGTAATAGTAACTTTTTCCTTATCTTCTTTAAACTTCCAGGAGTCAATAATACCAAACTCGTCATTTTCTGTTAAATCACTTCTAACAATAATATTATCGGCTTTTAATAGTCTATAATTATTAGCCGTAGGGTTTATGTTTAACTCAAACTCTCCAGCTTCGAAGTATTTACGACGCCAGCGTAAGGAGCTATAGCTATCTATAACTCCTAGAAAGTTTAAATCACGATCATATACATTTAAAAATATAGCTTTCATTATACTGCCTCATATTCTGGTAAAAATTCGATAGTGGTTTCTAAATTGTCCTCGCCACTATCTGCGCCAGATCTAAACGTATTAGCTCCGCTAGGTATTTGTAAATACTTACTACCATACATCATTAAATAATTGATGTTTTCTTCTTCGCCAGTTAAAGCATTTGTAAAGATCACATTTTTATTGTCTATATGAGTAGTAATAACGATTTTATCGCCAACAGACAAAGTTTTTTCTATATGTATTATCTCTCTAGTATTTACATTAAATAAATAAGGGTTAACAACTGTATCATTTGCTTTAAATGTTACTGTCATACCGTAATCAATTTCAGTAGTATTTTGTGTTGTTCCCATAGAAGTAGTATTTTTAGTTCCAAACTTAATACCTGTACTTTGTGGGATCTTCAAAGCAAACTTAAAAGCTGGTGTCCATGTAGCCATAGATAATATAGTAGCAGCAAGAGCGGAAAAACGAGGGTTAGGACAGACAAGAGAAATAGAAAAGTCTCTTGTATATGTTCCTTTTTCTGGTATTATAACTTTTTCAACAACACAAGTTATTTTTCTCTCAATATTACCTTCGTAATAGTAAAGAGTACCTTCGCTGTTTCGAGGAAACATATCGAATAATAATAATCTATTTTCTTGTACGTTTTCTGTAATCGTACCTTTTATTGTTAGTTCTCGTTCTCCAATACTTGTACCATTCCACTTTGTACCGACGCCATAGGCTGAGCTAATAGTATTAACTGTTCCTACAACTTCGTGAAATCCGTCGCAGATACCTAAAAGAAAAGGCGGTTTATATGTAAAAGTAATCATATCGCCTTTATGGTTCTTATATATTAAAGTTCTTTCCATATAATCACGCCTTTCCATGTACTAAATTAAGCTCTTGTATAGCTTTTCTTGTTTGACGAGCTGTTTCTGCTGGAGATAAAGGCTCTGTTGAATTTATAGTAATATTCCAATTATTAGTAGTTTCATTATTAGTAACAGCTGATGTTATTTCTTGATATTCTTTAGCTTCGTCAGCAGTTAATACACGTTCGCCTTTATGTAGTAAGGCTGGCATATCGTCGTATGGCACATATTCCATACCAACACGTAGTTTTTTAAGTAGTGGAATATTTAAACCTTTTCCTCCGACGCCAGGTACCCAGTCTGGGATTTTTAATTTATTAAGTCCTTTAATAAATGCGTTCATACCGTCAATGATAAGGTTAATCGGAAATTTAAAGATGTTTGAAATTCCTGAGATAATATTACTAAAAATATTTTTGACATTTTCCCAAGCACCTCGCCAATTTCCAGTAAATACATTTTTGACAAAGTCGATTATACTCATAAAAATATTTTTAACAACTTGGACTTGTGAAGTAATATAACTTAAAGCATTTCCGAAGACACTACCTATAATATTAGCGACATACGTAAATTGAGCCGAAAGCATAGGTATAATAGTTTGAATAATAATATTCAGTAATGACATCAAAGGCGGTAAAATTACATTAAGTAATTGAGTCAGTGGCTGTAAAATTAACATCAGTAAGTCAATAAATGGTTGTAATAAAGATAAGATAGGTTGTAATAAAGGTAAAAGTGGCTGTATCAAACTAAGTAGTAAAGGTAGGATCATTTCTACGATCTGTAGTATAGGTGGAAGTAACATTTGTATCAATTCCACAAAAACTGGAAGCAGTGCTTGTACGATTTCCATAATAGGAGGTAATAAAGTAGTAAGTAAATTTATAAATATAGGTAAAAGCTGCTCCGCCAGTGTTGCGATCATTGGTAAAGCTGTCTCTATAAAAGTCTGTATCGGTGGAATAAGAGCCGTAAATAATTGAGTAATGACTGGGGTTAATTGGTTAATCAAGCCCTCGATCAAAGGCATATTATTTAAGACTAAATTCATGATAGAAACAATAAGAGGCATTAAGGCATTTCCTAAAGGAAGTAAGAGCATTTCTACATTACGCTTCAAGCCTTCGAACATACTACCTATATCGTCGTATTTTACTTCTTTAATTTTATTCATAGAGTCGGCCGTTCCGTCGTACATATCTCGTATAGATCCTAACTGTGTAACGACCTCTGGTCCTAGATCTTCCCACATAGTACCGAATAAGTCAACACCTACAATAGACTGTTGTACTGGATCGTCCATAGCTTTAATAGCGTCAATAGTTTCATAAAAGGCTTTCTTAGCTGTATCTCCTCCAGCGGCGAATTTTTTAGCCATTTCGTCAGAGTTAAGACCTAACTTTGTAAAGCCTTCAATAGTTGTATTAGATCCGTCTATGGCTCTAATAGAAAACTCTTTAACAGCGTCGCCGATTTTGTCTAAGTTCCAAGCTCCAGCGTCAGCGCCACTTTGAAAGATATTAAACATATCTTCCGCCGATAAGCCTAACTTTCCGAATTGTACGGAATATTCGTTAATATTATCTACTAGCTCCCCTGAGAAGTCTAGGCCGTTCTGTGCTCCCTGAGCCATTAAGTTATAAGCTTCGTCTGCTGATATTCCAAATTGAGTAATCAAAGCTTTTGAGGCTCGAATAGACTCATTAACTTCAACTCCAAAAGTATCACGCAGAGCTAAGGCGTTCTCCGTTACGGCCTTTATTTGTGAAGGATCAAACTCGTATAATTCCTGTGAAGCTAAAGCCATAGAGTTGGCTATATCTTCGAAACTCTCGCCATAATTACCTTTGTATATATCTTCAAGAGTTTTTTTCCACTCCGCAGACTCATTTTTAGCAATTCCTGTTTGTGCTATAAATGAGTTCATAGCTTGATCCATATTTTTTTGAGAATTGATCGCTAAACCACCTATAGCAGTAGCAGCAGTAGCAAGAGTACCTCCTAAAACAAGAGCTCCTTTTCCTACTTTAGAAAAAACGCTCCCTAGTTTAGAAGCGAAACTTTCGCCTTTTTTAGTAGTACCGTCTAAAGCTTTATTGGCTTTTTCATTATCAATAAATATAGATCCATATAAACTAAATATACTAGCCAAGTTTAACACCTCCTAAACCGTAATCTTTCATAATTTCTTCTGCGCTTCGCATTTTCTTTTTAGGCTTCTGTTCTAATTGAGAAACAAAAGACTTTTTATTAGATATTTTCTTAACTATTTCGTTAATTAGTTTAGGTAGCTCAGTTTCTTTTTTAATGGCATTATCTAAACATTTACCTAATAAAAAAGACGGCTTACCCTCAAACCAGTCTAAGCCGCCATAATGCTTATATAATATTCGTAAGACCTCCGCAGTACCGATACTTACGCTATAGATAAAAAATCCGATAAACCAGGAAGTTTAGATACTTCTTTTAAAATAGCGATTACATCTTCATTTTTAGCTTTCTTTATAGCTTCTCTACAAGCAAGATCATATTTATTAGTTTTATCTTTCTTGATTTCTTCTGTATCTTCGCTATCAAATTCTAATTCCTCTGGGTAATACCCTTTATAAGTAGCAATAAACTTATAAACTTCTTTTTTACACTTATAAATACGTGTAACTAATAAAGCTATAAGTTGTTTTCCTAATTCCTCTTGATCTTTCTTTTCGTCGCCTGTGTTTATTTCTAAAGATTTTAATTCCTCTGTGATTTCCATTTTATCTAAGATTTCACTTAACATTAGTAAATATTCTGTTTTCATAATTTCCTTCTTTCTATTATTCTCCCTTTTGTTATCGCTCAAATAGAAAACAAAAAGGAGAATAAATTTATTTTTTATTCTCCAGTTTGACCTACTGTGATAGGGCAAGTTTCACTATCTTTAATAGCATACAACTTACTACTATCGTCAATAGTATAATGAGGTATAATTTCAAGATTATGTTCGTTTTCAGCTTTAGGAGCTGCTCCTTCATGTAAACCGTAATTAAATGTTAATATCTTATAAGTACCGTCTAACATTTGCGTAATGATGTCGATAGTTTTAAGATATTTTTCTTTACTAATTACACCAAAGTTTCCTTGTGTAATTACTTTTGTTTCTGGATCTATTACAGAGTTAGGTAAACCTTTTTGTAATAGTTCTTGACTACAACATAGAGAAGCAACTTTAATAGTTGCGTCCTCTCCGTCGATAACTTGCATACCAGCAGTTTTACCACGGCGACCGTCAAACTCAATGTCTCTAATTTCTGGAGTTATAGTCATTTCCGCACCACCACGAGTAGGTCCTATGATCATCTCGTTTTCTTGGCCTAAGTTTAAAACGACAATACCTTCGTCAATTTGAATTTTTTTGACGTCATTTTCAGTAAATACTCTTAACATTAGTTTTCCCTCCTTTAAAATACTTTAATACTAAATGTTACTTGTTTTTTTATGAGTTCAAATTCTGGATCAGATACTGGCTTCTGTGTTTCAAAATATACTACGGCTCTTTGTTTAGAAAATAGTTTACTATCTAATAAGTTAATTAACTTTCTGACTATATCTTCCAAGTCGTCGCCTGTAGTAGGCTCTTTGGACCATATATTTATATCAAAATACACTAAATTACCATATCTTAAACTTGTCTCAACAGGATCAGTTATTACACCATAGGGGAAAGTAGCTTTTTTGCTAGCTTCTTCATAATAAAGTTTTATAACATCTTTTGAGTTAACGTATTCTTGAATAGCTATAAAAACCTCTTTTGAATTAGGCATCTTCTATCTCCTCACTTTCTACGACTTTACCTCCAGCGGCTTCTATCGTTTTATTTAATGCTGATAAAAACTCTTTTTGTGCGTCTTTAATAGCGTCTATATTATTGAAAACACTATTTCGTAATATACTTTGACCTCTAAGACCAGGGTGGCTAACAGATTTACCAAAATTGATTTTACCATTACTTAAAGTATTAGCTTTTTTAATGCTTATTACATGGGGGTTGACTCCAAACTCGCTCCATGCTGGGTTAGCATGAGACGGAGATTTCCCTTTTTTCTTAGCTTGTCCTTTAGAGTAGTAGCCGATCTGTAATTCTGGTTGTCCTGTATCTCGATTTATTCTCGCCCAGTAGCCAACTTGTTTAGAAAGCTTACCAGTATATTTTTGGGTGTTTTCTCTAATAGCTTTACCAGCTACTTTAGCAGAAGCACGTAGAGCAGACTTCGAAAGTTTTACCATAGTGTTTTTAACTTCTTTAGATGTATCTATAAACTTAATATCATTATTACTCATGTTTATTAGAAAGTCCTGTCAAAGTAATTTCTGTTGTCTCGCTATCCACTTCATAAGAGCGTAATATCTTATATATTACGTCGTTGTATTTAGCATGAGTATATCTATCTTCGTCAAATTCTATAGTTTTTATTTCAAAACATTTTTCTGGTTTAAAGCCTGCGGCTTGCGCCTGATAATATTCAGATCTTTTTACTGATATTTTATTAGCATAGACTTTTTTCTCTTTAAAAGAAGTATGGGGGCGATTAAGTTTATCGAAAGTTTCTATTTCTTCTAATAAATATAAAACATCACTCCACATATTACGACACCTTCTTTTCGGTAACGTAATCGTCTGTTAAAGATAATTCTGTTCTCAATTCTTCATAAGAAGATCTAAACTTGTCATAATTTTTATTATCTAACCCAAACTCAGCTTTAAGATATAAAAGGACAGCCATTTCTATTAGACTGTCCTTTAAATCATAAGCTAAACGAGGAGTAATACCGTTTCTTATTAAATCTCTTTGACAAGCTTTAATAAGAGTTGTGATTTCAGTATCTATAACTGTATCATTAGTCGTTATTCGTAAGAAGCCTTTAGCTTTATCTAAAAACTCCTTACTGATTTTTTCTTTTTCATCCATAATATCACTCCTTATAATTTAATTTTTCTTATTTTGTTGAAGCAGTAGAAGCAGCTGTGATCTCTAACATAGCGAAAGCTTTAGAGTCCATTATATGACCGTCTCCGAAAGCTAAAGCTCTATGTACGATCATACCTTCACTAAATTTCTCATGTTCTGAGCTAGCAACTTGTGGAGCTACGTTGTAGTTATACCAATATCTCTTACCATAACCGAATAAGATTTTTCCTTTTGGTGCTTCGTCAGAGATAATAACAGGTTTCTTTAATAGCAATTCTGTATTTTCATTGTAGATAGGGTGTCCGTCTGCTCCGACCATACCTTCGATTAACTCGTGGAAAGTTTCAGTATTAACTACATAACTAGCACGTTTACCATAAGCACGACGGATCTTACCTTTTAATGTAGCTAAAACTGTATGACCGAAGTTAGCAGCAGTAACACTCATTTTTTGAGCTGCTGGCAATTCAGCAGCGAATAAGCCTTCTGCTTCGTTCTTACCTGTACCAGTCATAACCTCAGCTTCTAATTTAAGAGCTAAAGCAAGAGCTAATTCAGAAACAACGATTTCCTTAAAAGCTTCTAAGCTTTCAGCGTCAAGACCAACACCTAACTCGATCTTAGCGCTTGTTCTGTAAGATCCGAAAGTGATGTCTCCTGTAACACCGCCGTTAGCTTGGATCGTATCTCCGTCAGCGTCTTTGTTAGCTTCGATAGCTGATAAGTTACCAACACGCAAATTTCCTCTAACATTTTTTAAGTTAATAAAGTTCATTACGTCTGATACTTCGCGCATTTCTGTAATAATCTCGTTGTCTAATTCTTCAGGTACTACAGCTTGACCGTTAGCTAAAGTAACACCTCTTGTTTCTTTACCTCCAGTCATCATGTATCTTAAAAATGATCTGACTTTTATTGACATTTTAGAAGTTCTTTTTTCTTCTTTCATATCTTCTTTTCCTCCTTCTTCTTCCTCGTCGTCAGCACCTGGAACAGTCTCTACAGTATCTGGATCGACTTCTCCAGTTTCTAAATTTTTAGCCATTTCAGCTCGTTTTTGTAGTTTTTCTTCTTCCGCATTTAAAGCGTCTAACTCTTTGTTAGTGGCGTCTAAGTCAATATCTTTTGTTGTATCTTCCAAATCAGCTTTTATTTCAGCTTTTCTAGTTTTAATTTCATTTAATCTTTTTTCGTTCATTTTCATTTCCTCCTATTCGAACAATTTAGATTTTACTTTTTGCTATACATATCTCACGTAGTTTAGCTTGCTCCAAAGCTCTTTTTTCTTTCTCGTACTCCTCCGAGAAGAAATCCCTAGCTGAGATACTTGTTGTATCGTAAGCTGGTATATCAACGGCCGATACGTCGTATAGCTTCTTAATTCGAGTAATTGTTCTTGTATGTGTAGCTTGGTCGTATTCTTCGCCGTCCTCAGCTACTACAAAAGCAAAACTCATTTTATCTATGTAGCCACCTCTTATATCTTCTAAAAGGTCTCTACCAAATTGAGTACCCCCTAAAAATGCGTCCATTTCCATACCGACGTCATTTATAGCTAGTTTTAGAGTATTATTTCTAATTCTAGCAGCAACACGTCCGCCGTGGTTGTAATTGAATATAACATCAGACATATCGCAATTATCGAAGGCGTGTCTATCTATTTGCTCGTAGAATTTAACACCTTCATACTCAAAAAGACAAGTGGGAGTATTAAAGACCACAGGTACACCGTGGACGTAGTCTTGTCTTTCTCCTTCCTCGCTGCGAAGCTCTTTTAATTCAAAAGAACGAAAAGCTCTAAATTCACGATCTGTTTTATTTATTAGGTTGTTCTTTTTTGTCATTTAAAACAGCCTCCTTTCCGTTAGGCAAAATAAACTTAGTATTAGGCTCTTTTTCTTTCATTTTTCTTAGAAGTTCGTAACTAATAAAATTATTAAGTTTAACAACTTTAATATCTTTAGTTTCTTGACTTTGATTATTGTTGTTTGTCGCCATTATCAACACCTCCTTCGTTATCTTGGCTTTCGTCTGGTTTTTCTTCTTGTGGATCTTCCTCGTCCCCTTTTGGTGGAGGAGGAGCGTCCCCATTTGACTGGTAAGAGTCAGCAATATTAGCATTGATGTAATTTAATGACTGTAATACTTTTTGTCCTTCGCCATTAGGTAGAGGAGCAAGATTAAATATTTCTCTAACGTCGTCTATCATTAGAACAGCAATAGGCGCTAATTCTTTTACGACACTTACCTTTGTAGTATTAGAAGCATATTGTAGTCTGTTAGCTTCAAACATAACCTCATTACCATAACTTCGCTCAGTATCAGTAAATAAAATGTTAGTAAAGCATTGAGACATCTGTATAGCGATAGGCTCAATAGCGCCTTCATAGAAAGCCGTCCATTCGTCTTCTTTAAATTTATTTTGTACGATCGCCTCATTAACTCCGAAATAGTCATATATAGCGTTTTTTGTATACTCTAATTGGTCCTTAGATAATGGACTCGCTTTTTCATTGATAGGCGTATAGTCCATTTTGGTATCTGTAACAATTATTCCACTACCATTACTAGACATTTGAAAGTTATTTTGTACGAATTTATCTCTAGCTTTTGTTAAATCTTCGTCTTTTGACGATACTTTAGCCGATAAGATACCTCTAATACTGTTGATAAGTTTAGCAGCATTAGAGACACCCTGATTTATTGTAGACGCCATTTCTAAGGCTGGACGTAAAGCTGTATTCTTACTTCCAAAAATATCATGATCGAAGAAATGACCTCTCATGTGTATAACATCTTCGTAGGGAACACATTTAACTTTCCCTGTATTAAATATAAATTTTAAATATAATTGACCGTTTTTTTCTAAAAGATCAATTCTATTAGACATAAGCGGCCAGACAGCGACTAATTCGCCACTCGTAGAATATTCTGGGTAAATAAAAGCATTATTTGTTAATTTTAAATTGGCACAGATCTTATAATAAAAACTGTAAGCTTCCATTTGAGAGTTAGGCTTATAATTAAGTAATCTCTCAATTTTTGAAATACCTGTTTTTCCAGTTCTAACGTGTTTAGCTTTTAACTTAGCAAAATTTCTACATAAAGCGTCTACAGCGCTTCTAACTTCGTTCATGTCCCACGCATTACCTGTATTTTGATAGTAGGTTGAGTTAAACGAGT
>CARZYU010000002.1:30560-44493 GCA_949113215.1 uncultured Bacilli bacterium
AGTTCAACAAACTATACATATTAAAGTCGGTAGCGTTATTTTGACTTGGTTTTTCTTTATTACCAAATATCGTATGAAATAAGCCTCTTTGTTTCATTTAATCACCCCACACTATACATAAAGTCTTCATAATACTTAACGTATAAAACCCAAGCATTAAGTAAAGACACGGCTCCGTCAATTCTACGACGTTCATTTATTTTTACTGGTTGAATATTATTTAAACCAGATTTTTTAACAGCAGTATTAGAAAGACACCATTTTAAGATAGGATTATTATTATAATTAACTTTCTTATCTGCTAGGGCTGCACCCATTTCTCGCATAGGCTGCGACCAAGTAAATGGTCCCTGTGCTACAGCTTCCATTTGAAAACCATTTGATGTCATTTCGTCCACCCAATAACCAGCAAGAGCACGGTCGTAACCAACATAGATAGGATCTATTTTGTACTCCGCCTGCATTTGAAGAAACCACTCTGTAACTTGTGAATAGTTGACTCGGTTACCTTCACATACAGTAAGTAAACCTTTATCTCTCCATATCTTGTATGGTGCTTCCTGTGTGTTCTTTTCGTCTAACTTATCAATTTTAACTTGCGGTAAAAAATAATGTTGTAAAACATATACTTTCTCGTCGTTAGGTTTTCTAATAAGTAGGGAGGCACACGTCAAATCGGTTGTAGCTGATAAATCGCAACCACCTATAGCGTAAGTGTTTTCTAATTCTTCCATAGTAAAGGTTTCAGTGTTGTTTATTTCAGTAAAACTTAGCCAAGCGTTACTATCATTTTCACGAACATTGAAATCTTTACATAAAACTCCTGGTAATTCTTTTGGATCATTTTTAGCAGTCTCGACAAAACGAGATAAGGTATTGTAACTTTTAATTGTTCCAAGACCTGGGTTAGCTTTTACCCAACATGACGGATCTGTCCACTCGTTACGATTATCTAATTCGTAAAGAATAGGTAAAAAGTGATCGTCTTTTACTTCGCCGTCGGCTATTCTACAAGCGTAATCGTATTTATCGTCGAAGATACACTCGCGTACTGTACCAGCTGTAGTAATCATTACAAGTAATGGTTGACGACGTGCTGACATAGACTGTTTCATAACTTCGTATAAATTACGATCCTTAATAGCGTGTAGCTCGTCTATAATAACCGCGTGGCTATTAAGACCGTCCAACGTGTTAGAGTCAGAAGCTAACGCCTCAAAGATAGAAGAAGTGGCACTAAAATATAGATCATTTCTTCGTTTCTTTAAAACAGCTCTTAACTCTGGGCTCTGTTTAACCATATTTACAGCTTCTGTTAAACATTTCTTAGCTTGATCTTTCTTTGTCGCTACTGAGTATATTTCTGCTGCGCCTTCATAGTCAGCAATTAACATATAAAGCGCTATAGAAGATAAGAGTGTAGTCTTACCATTTTTACGACCAACTAAGAACATGGTCTCGTTAAATCTTCGATACCCTGTGTCTTTTTCTAAGAAACCGAATAAAGCTTGTATATAAGCTTTTTGGAATAGTTCTAACTTTAGATCCGCTCCAAGTTCTCCCTGAGACTGTTTACAAAACGTCTCAGTAAATTCTATCGGTCTCATAGCTGCGTCTTCGTCAAAATAAAAAGACGCGTTTTCGTCGTCCATTTCTTTAACTAATCGAGCATAAACAGCTTTAACTCTGCGACTGGTTTTAATTTCGCCAGACTGTATTTTTGAATTATACTCTCGAATATAATTCATTAGCTATCGCCCTTTAGGTTTAGTAGCAAAGTTCATTAAGGCGTTACCTTCCTTTGTGTTTGGTAAACCTTCTGGCAATAGTTCGCATAATTGCTTTATGATCGACGTATAATTTTTAATCATGGTGTTATATACACTAGCTTCTGTACTTGTTTTCGTTCCGTACTGATTTTCTCCGTTTTGGTATGTTTCAGAAACACCATGTATACTGATGTAGTTCTCTAGCTTAGTCAATTCTACTGTCATAAAAGCAGCACTTTTTATTAACTTTTGTACCAAATCTTTTTTATCTTTTGAAATATTTTTAAAGATTTTATTAAGTTTTTTTAACTCTTTGTTATAGTCTGGTACTTCTTTTAATTCTTTAGAATTAACGTCCTCATTTTCCATTTTTCCACCACCTTTGACTACACCCCCCTCACACGACCGAAGCAGTTCGAGAAAGGACTCAAGCGCGGTTCACTGTGAAGCAAATATTTTTTAAGCTAGGGGGGAGTCTTTTATTTCGATTAAAGCAGCGTTGACAGAATTTATTAACACTTCGCCACCGCCTTTAATGCTTAGTAGTACAGGTCCTTCGTCCAGAGCTTTAGCTAGCTCTGTAGTAGTACCATGGAATACTACATCATAAGACATAATCAAATAGTTAGTATAGACTGTGATAGTCATTGTCAACACTCCTTTCTACTAGATTACCTTCCTCGTCGAACATAAGGCTCTTATCTGTTGGCAGTTCTGACTCATGTTCTGAGGCATGGCATACTCTACACAATAGCTCTAGGTTGTCCTCTCCCAGTGTGATAGCTGGGTTATGAATATTGGTAGGTGTGAGGTATATCTTATGGTGTACTATTTCGCCTGGCCCATTAGCACCATGACAGCGTTGACAGATACCATGCTCTTTGTTAAAGATATAGGCTCTAGTCTTACGCCACGCGGTAGACTGATAGAAAGCTTTAGCGAAATCTCTAGCCATAATACCACCTCGCATAACACACAAAAAAACACGCCTGTAAAAGACGCGTTTTCTCATTTCCAATTATTTCATATTATACAAATTATAATTGATAAAAATTGCTATGTCAATGACACCATAATTGCGTGGGTTATTGCATTTTGTCAAGACCTTAATTCTTCGACTACGTCATTAGGGAAGAAGTAGACCTTTATTTCGTTGATAATACGCTGCGTATTTCTCCATATAGTAGTAGGATCTTTCTCGAAGTAATCAGCTATTTCTTGCTGGGTTTTTTGCTCGAAATATTTTAGCTTAATAATTTCTCCGTAAGGATCAGCCTTATATTTAGCTACAACTCTGTCAATACGATTAACTATTAAACGTGTTTTTTTGATGTCTTTTTCTAAGCCGTCGATTATTTCTTGCTCTATGTCTCGATCGCCTCCGTGTCCTTCTGACATTTTTAAAATGCTTTTAGATTTTCCGCGTAGGCCATAATCTCTAATTTCTTGTATTTCTTCTTCGCGATCTTTTATCGAGTTTTTTAAGTCGTTATAACGGTAGAGTAAAGACTCGGTACTTTTATACGTAGAATTTACCTTACGTAAAACACCTAATTTCTGTAATGTATCTATGATGTGTTTAGATATTTCGTCGTAGTTTATAACTTGTGATTTTTCTTCGCTGGCTGCTTCGATATTTTCAGCCATTTTTTAGATCCTCCTTTTTTCTATTTTCGATTAAAAAGTTGAGTAAAGTATATTCTCCTTTTTCTTTGTGATATTTCCAGGCTATTTTATTAGCGGTGTTTCTTTGATAACCAATAGATATGAGAAGTTTAATAAATCTTTTCCGAGATATATTTTTATCAAAATAATTCATATCAAATTTTACCTCTTTCCATGCTTCAAGAAAAGTAGTAGATAAAGAGTCAGCTAGTTTTTTAATAGCTTCTAATATTGGTTTAATAGCTTCGCTGACATTTTCGACAAACTCATGTATTAGAGTGTCTAATTCTGTGTTATTTTCCATTTTCTAATACCTCCAAATCATAGATACTAAGTTGTCCGTCGCAGATAGGCTGTTCTTTAGGCCATATATAAGTATCTGGATCAATTATCTTTTTTTCTATTATGAATTTTTGCTCTAAATATGGGTTACCAATACAAGAACTACAAAGACATTGTCCGTTATAACCTTTTAAGATGTCGAACTTTCCACAGCGATCGCATTTATCTTTAAATTTCGTCTTCGTCGTCTTCAACATCTAGCTGCTCCAAAGACATATATTTACAAAAACAGCTTTTAGAACAAAAACAGTTTTCTTCCTCTGTATCAAAGAAATTAACTTGTAAATAATTATCTAAACACTTATAGTGATTATCTTCGACTTTAGTTCCACACTCAGAACAATGTAATTCTTTGGTTTCTTCCATTTTAGCACCTCCCAATTTTTAATTGCTTATTTAATAAATCTATAAATTTTACTTTATCGTTTCTATAGACTTTATGTCCGCAATGAGAACAAATCTGTATGTCTGGACCATAGGAAGGAAAAAACAAAGTATGACTACACGGACATTTAACTCTAATCTCTGATAGAGCGTTATAATATCTATTCATTTCTTTTAAGTTCATATTGTCTCCACGTCCTCT
This sequence comes from uncultured Bacilli bacterium, assembly GCA_949113215.1. Classification (GTDB taxonomy): domain Bacteria; phylum Bacillota_I; class Bacilli_A; order RF39; family UBA660; genus CARZYU01. The sequence goes on from CARZYU010000002.1 coordinate 34,923, forward strand.
GGTAATTGATATGTTACATTAAAACTATTTCCAATAGGTGTAACATCAAAATTATTGTCTGATACAATAAATTTTTCGTCATTTAATTTATTAAAATAATTTTTTGCAGCCTCTAAATCATTTAATCGTAATGTATTCTTAGCTGTAAGTAATATTTTTGATTTACCAAATACGTTAATCATTTCTTTAAGAACTTCCTCAGTTCTTTTAGGATCTTCGTAAGTAGCTATTGATACACCATTAGGAGCATAATAAGGCCTTATATATATTTCATGTATGCTGTTTTCTGGTATAAATAAACAACATTGTGAGAAATCCCATACTGATTTTTTATCTTGGCTAATTATTACTAAATTCATTTTTTAGCCTCCAAAGATAGAGAGTTTATTCTATCGTCTATATCTTTACCAAATAACCAGTCATACTCTTTATGAATATACTGGGCTATTTTCTTTTTCATGAGTTCTAACATCTTATCTGGATCTTTCGTCGAGTATAAGTTACAATGTATAGCTTTATATTTTAGAAACTCCCAGTCTTTAAAATAAATACTAACATCTTCTAATTGTGAATAAAATTTTATTTCTTCTTTGTTTAAAGCTACAAGTGTTAAATCTTCATTATGTTTCAAACACATAAATCTATCTGTTTCTAGCATTAAATCATAATCTAAAGTAAATATATCATTTTCTCCATTAGATCTGATTTCAATACTGATATAATGTATCTTTTTCATTTTGATACCTCCTTTTTTAATTCTTCTGGTATTTCAAAATCTTTTTTACTTACTCCGACACGCCATTGAAATACAACATCTGTATCGTTTTTTAATTCTTTATTTAATAATTCTTTAATATCTTTAATTGTTTTACAGCCTTTAATCTCAAATAATTCTAAAAAAGCCATAATTTGATATTTTCTAATTTTAGACATTTCTAAACCTCCATATCTTTTTTTAGAAGTCTATATAAATTTAAGACTTCGCCCATAGGAACATAACTTAACAAAAACTTATGTAATTGTTCGCTATCTGTATTTTGACTTACTTTAAACCATGTGATATTTTCTTCTAATTGATTTTGTATTCTATTACGTAAATAATCAATTTCTTTTTCTAGTGAAATTATTACTTCTTCATGTGTTTTGTTCTTTCCAACACGCCTTAAAGCTTTTTCTAAAATCTCAATATCTGACATTTTCTACACCTTTTTTCAATTCTAATTCGATACCGTCTATATTACCTGTTAACTTATTACGGCAATGAGTAATCAAAGTTTTTAAATAATCATTTTCTGTATTATTTTCGAGATAATGTAAGACTCTTAATGTACTGTCTATTCTATACTTCAATGTTTCTTCTTTATTTTTAGAACGATCTTCTAATATTTTATTAAAACGTTCTTTTAAAACCTCTTTTTCGTTCATTTCAACACCTCAATTCTTACTATTATGAATTTTACATAATGACATAATTCTGTTAAATTCACGAGCCACTACCTAAAGAGGTAGTTTTTCCTAGAAAATATAAGCATATTCCTATTACCAGGAAGCCGATAGTTTTTTATTGAATTTACAACTTTTCATTATGTAAAATTGCTAGTGATTTTTTAAAAGATATTTTTACGGAATACCTTTTTATAAATTCTTTTCAACATCTTTGCTGATTTAAAGTCATGTCTTTCGACAGATCTAATATAATTCCATTTATAAGACATAATCGTTTTTCCATTTTGTCTACCTAAATAAACATAATTAGCATTAGTTATATTTTCTATACCTTTGCTACTGTAAATCTTTTTGTACTTTTTCGAATAGATATAATATTTAATTTTATTTATTACCATTTATATACCTCATTTCAGACTTGCTTAGTTCTGATATTAGGCCTTTAGGAGTTATATCACTTGTACCTTCTAACAATGATTTTTCTAAGTTATTAACAAAATGTGCGAAGGCTAAGCCTACAAGAGTTATATTACGTTTTTTTAATTCTTCTAATATATCAGCTTCAACATTAAAAGTACCTTTAGTATAAATATAAGTATTGTAACAGCCTTCGATAGATGTACCGATAGCTTTTCTCAACTCGTTATTATTAGATACTGGATTTAATTGTCCTCCTAAATCTGTATCTTTTATAACTGTTACTTTAATCATTTTCATACCTTCTAACTGTTACTGTTTTTGTATCTTCGTTAAATTCTGCTATATACTTAGGTTGTTCTTGTTTATTAAGTTCTCTATAAGTTATCTCTAAAAAATTAACATCTAATTTATCTAATATAGCAGCTACTAATTTATAGTTACCAGCAAATAAGTATTTTCTCTCAAAATTTTCTACTTCTTGTTTTAGTCTGTTAAGTTCTTTTTTTATTTCTTCTTCCATAATATCACTCCATAAAATTTATACTTTTAAATCTAAGACCGTCGAAATGATGTGTCTTTAAATATTCTATATCGTAAATTAGTATTTCCTCAGCACCTATAGAAATTTTAAAAGTATCTCCATTTCTCATAAATGATCCGACTTTATTTTCTTGTTGAAATCTAATAAATACGTCTTTGCTAGCTTCCTTATTAGGTGTAATAATTAAGCGGCTTCCGTCTCCATACCTAGAACAACATTTTAAATAATTATAAATATTAAATATATCGTCTTTAACATTAAACAGAGTTTTTAAATCGTTATAGTTTTTAATATTTTCAAACATAATATATCAACCTCCTTAGATCCATATTATTTTTTGTTTAAGTGAGTCAATGTTATAACATACCCAGCAGCAAGCTGTATTAAAACTGGTAGATTTACCTAAAAATTTAATTCTTTTTTTAAAGATAAGAATATTTAATTTATCAAGATACTTTTCATATATTTCAGCTCTTTTAGGAGTCTCTAAAGTAGACAAAGGAAGTAATAAACAGAAAGACTTAATTAAACCTAGATCCACTAACTCAAAACTTCTTTTTATAATTTCATTTTGTTGAGAAAAAGGCGGATTACTAATCAATAAATCACAGTCTTTAGGTGGTAAAGTAGTAAAAAAGTCATTGCCTAAATTGTCAAAGATATGTGTAGCTTTATACTGTAGATTTAATTCGTCAGCTTTTAATTTAAAATGGCTGTCATAATTATTAAATGGAAACCATATCATTTTAAAGCTTTTAATATCTATTAAGTCGTATATGTTTTCTACTACCCAGCGAGGAGTAGCTACATGATCCTTATTTTGTGTTTTATCTATTTCATAAGTAGTAGAATTATCTATAATACTAAGTTGTTCTTGTTTATTCATGATTAACCTCCTAAATAGAAGCCTTTTCTTTTTTCGTCCTTATCGTCGGCCTCCCAGCAGATATAAATTAGTGTTACTCTTTCGCTAGAGTGGTTTAACATCTCTGATAGTCCGATAAGATCTCCAGTTTGTTCGTAGTATGTACGAGCGAAATATTTACGCAAAGAGTGGCAGCCTACAACATAGTTAATTTTAACCTCGTCGGCTAATTGCTTTATGATCTGCCATGCTCTTTGACGTGTGATAGGTTTATTAACGCCTTTTCGACTTTTAAATAAGTATTCTCCTTCAACTAAGCCGAAAGTATTTATATATTCTTCTATGTCTTTAGCTAAAGAAGGGTGGAGTTCAAAGGTCTGTTCTTTACCAGTCTTAAACTCTCTTGTATAAATACCACCATTTTTAAAATTATCTGTCTTTAGCTGTAATTCGTCTTCAATTCGAAAAGCTAGATTTCTACCTAGATGTAATATCATATAGTTTCGATACCATAAGTAATATTGTTCCTGGTCTTCGTTGGTTTCAGCTTCGGCCATACGCTTTTTACAGTTTACGATCATATTATCAATATCTGGCTTCTTAAATGGCTTAACTGTTTTACGTCCGAATTTTACTCTAAAATATCTAGGCTTAGATTTAGACATAAGATCACTCCTTTGTTACAAGTTCCTCCGAGTTCTTTTCAAATTGAGTGATAGTTTTTTCGACATCTTTAAGAGCACTATAGTAACCAGCTGCGATAGTATCGTCAGTAGTAGGCTTTTCGTTCTTACCATAGTTACTTTTAATAATATTTTGTTGTTGTTTTACATAATCTTTAGTAGACTGATTTATAAATATTAGTTTAAGTTCACGGTTATTATGGATTTTAATACCTTTTCTATAATCGTCTATTAAATCGTCTTTATTTTTTAATACATCATGATAAGCTATGTAAGTGATTATTGATCCGAATATTATACCGAGTAACAGACATATAATATTACTCATAATATTCGCCCTCAAATTCTCCTGTATATGGATCTACATTGTCGTAATAAAATTTTTCGTACCAACTTTCAGTATCTTGACAAGTAGTAAATAACTCGTAATATTCTTCACTAATCATTTTATATCTAGCAGCTTCGCTACTAAAATAGTCGACGCTTTTCTCTAGTTCGGTAATTTTTTCGCTTCTCTCTATAGCTACATTAGTAAGATCCTCTGTAAGAGCTGTCATTATTGCGCCCCAACATATAGCTAAGATAGTAACGGCTACTAAAAATATCATAACTATTGACTTAAATTCGTCCGTTAATGTATAATCTAGAAATTGTTTGATATGTTTTTTAATTTTTAACTTCATATTTCCTCCGTTTTTTCTCCCAAACAAATGGCTCGAAAACCATATCGAAGTAATTGTCTTCCCACATAAGATTAAACATAGGCTTTTTTACTTTATTATTACAATAGTCCATAACTGTTTGATATGAAATATACAAGTCTTTAGCAGCTTTACGAGCAGAAGGCCAGTCTCTTATTATTTCGTCGTCTTTTACTTCAACTACACGCTGCGACTTAGATATATGACCTGTACGTTTTCCTAGTTCTTTTAATGTTACAATTTCTAAATTACGATAATAGTTATCACTTTCATTTTTGTTTTTATGATAAACACGATCTTCTTTAGCTAATTGTTTTATAAAAGCATTGGCTACTAATCTAGCGCAATTCATGTCTTTATCTTTTATCTTTACCTGGAATAGATTACCTTTTCTAAATGGCTTTAAATATCTATAACCATTTTTAGGGTTTTTCTTTCTAAATCTTCCGTAGTTCGATACCTGGTAACGAGGATCGTACTCGATAGATTTCCATATTTCATTAGCAATTATCATATTCTGTTAAGATAGCGTCTTCAAATAACTTTCTACAGTCTGCGTTAAGTGGGTGTGCTATGTCTTTATATGATCCGTCAGGCATTTTTTGGCTAGGCATAGCTAGAAACAATTTCTCGTCGCCTTTAATAATCTTAATATCTTCAATGATAAATACTTTATCAATTACCGCAGTAGCTACTCCTACTAAACGTGAATTTTTTTCTTCTATTTTTTTAACTTTAACACTTGTTATTCTCATAATATAATTTCCTCCTTTACGTGTCTAAGTCTTCGTTTAACCAGTCATAATCAATAAGCTCTATATTGGGGTTTTTACCCATAGCCTCTAGTTCTTTTATGACTTCTTCTTTTCTTTGTTCTAGTTTTTTATTCCACTCGCTAAATGTTTCGTTAGGGTGGCTAAATTTAAAACTAGGCGAGTCTTTGTTCTTACATAAATTCTTTTTCATACAGTAGAAACAAGACTCTTCTTTGTATTCACTTCCTAAATGACAAGTGATTTCTTTCGTGTGCGCGCTTTTATTACACACACTTTTTTTATTATCAATACCAATATCATTTTCAATATCAATATCATTTTCAATATCAATATCATTTTCAATATCAATATCAATAGGGTTGTTTTCTAAACCATTCGGTTGTTTTGGGTTATCTTTTAAAGCGTTTGGTTGTTTTTTGGCGGCATTTTTATTTCCTTTAGGCGCTCCGCCTTTAGATCCATTTACTTTATTAGTTTTACATTTCTCCTGGTATCTTGCTTTCTCAATATCAATAGTCGCTTTCATAAAACTAAAAGCCATATTTAAGACTCTTTCTTCATTGGAGTATTGAGGTAAAACACCATTTTCTACATAATTGTTTACGTCTCTAATAAGTCGACCTAATTCAGCGTCTGTTAATAACTTAAAATGCTCGTTATAGGTACTATGCATTATATAGTTATTATCTTTAACGTTTTTCATGCTTTACCTCCAATCGTCCATATTTTGACTTTACCCCCTAAATATGGTACAATTAGAGAGTAAATTAGTAGAAAGTTTACATTTTGATTTATGAGTTCTGATCCAACTTATAAATCTTTTTTTTTTAGATCTTCCATACATATTTTTTACTTACCTAAGGAATATTGTCTTACATCATAATAAGAGCAAGTATAGCCACGGTCTTGATCGCATTGTCTTGCTAATTCCTCAAAGTCGTCGACTCCTTTCTTGATTATTAGACCTAGTATTAAACCAATAGTAATGGTTAATAATATTGTTAGGGTAACTCTTACCCAAGTTTTAAGTTTACGTTTTTTTCGCATGATAGTATCTCCTTTTCTTTTTTTGGAGCTTGTCCTTGCTAACAAGAAAGTTAAATAAATTTATTATCTGGACTTTCCTTTAGTAACTGGATCTGTTTAGCGGTATAAAACCATTTAGAAGTATCAACGCCGCGCTTTTCAGCTTTAGCTGCTATATTATTTACAACGTCGTATATGTTAGTTAAGTATTTCTTTACTTGATCTTCTGTTGGAATAAACTCTACACAAACCTCAATTCTAGCTTGACCTAACTTAAGCTCCTTAATTGTGTGATAGCTTGTTTTTTCCATTTCAACACCTCATTAAATTTTATGTTAATTAGTGTCTGATATTTCGGTTGTTGATGTGGTTTCAAATTCTTTAAATAAATATTCCAAATCAAAATTAGGAAAATGTACTTTTTTGATTAAGAACATCTCTTTTCGCGTAAAATCTGTTCTACCAGTAAGCTTATTATTTAATGTTTTAGCAGAGTTAAACCCTAAAGTTTTCATTAAATCTTCATTACTTACATTGTATCGAGCCATTTCCGCAAGCAAGTTTCTAAACATTTTTATTCTCCTCCTATTCTCAATTTTTAGTTACCTTACTAGGTAACTCTGATATGAGTATATACCTTGAAAGGTAATAAGTCAACACAATTTTGAAATATTTTACCTTTTTAGGTAATTTTTTACTTTACTTAGTAAATAATAAAGTGTATAATTTTTAATGAAAGGAAGGTAATTTCAATGGATTTTATAGAGAAATTAGAAGCCTTAATGAAAAGTAAAGGAATTGACAACCTTAACGAATTATCATTACAAAGTAAAATACCGTATACAACACTAAAAGGGTTTTATACTCGCGGTACAGAAAAAATACAAAGAACAACCTTAAATAAACTTGCCGATTTTTTCGAGTGTACTTTAGATTATCTAGCTTGTGATGACGTATTAGATCCTTCAAAACATTTCGCACCAGGAGAAGAGTACAAAGAATTATATAAAATAGAAAGAGCCTTAAATAATGCTGGGTTTCTTGACGACGACGGATCGTTAAGCGACGAAAGATTAAATAATATGATCGACGTACTTATAGCTAATAAAAAATTTATTATGAATAATGATAAAGAAAAAAAATAAATTCGTTCTATTTAAGAACGAACTTCAAAGCTTTTTTTACATCTAAGTTATGCTTTTTAATAAATTGATATAATCTAATAATGTTAATATCCATAATTTCCCCCCTCGGGCGATATTATAAATTAAACATGATATTATACCAAGAAAAGTACCGTATTTAATGACTTTTACCTCAAATGGTAGTTTTAATGTCTTAAATGGTAAAAACATACTTAAAAAGTAATGAAAATTACATTTTAAGCAAAAAAAGAACACTTCATGCGCGAACACGAAGTGTTGAAATGAAAAACCCCAAGCTATCACACTTAAAACAAAATAGAAGATACTACCCAACTATAATGTATAGGTTTTTCTATTACATTATAGCATAAGTTTTATTATAAAGGAAGTGCTATAAATGAATTTAAACACATTTTTACAGATAATGAATTTACCTCTAAATCTTAGCGTAGACGAGATTTTAGAGATGTTAATAATATATTTAAGAAAATCACGTAAAGACATGGACTATTTTAAAGACGAGTCTATAGAAAAAACTTTACAACGACACGAAAAAGAATTACAAGACTTTATTATAAGTATTTTCGGTAAACCCATACCAGAACATAATATCTATAGAGAGGTTGCTTCTGGAGATACTATCGAGGATCGTCCAGTAATACAAGAAGTCTTATCAATTATTGAAGAAGACGACAAAAAAGGCGTTATATGTATAGAAATAGAACGTCTAGCGCGTGGTAATACTATGGACCAGGGAATTATAGCTCAGACGTTTCAATATACCAATACTAAAATAATAACACCATTTAAAATATATAATCTTGATAACGAGGACGACTTATCATATTTTGAAGATGGCTTATACCAAGCTAGAAAGTATTTAAAATATACTAAGAGGATCTTAAGCCGTGGACGATTAAGAAGTGTTAAAGACGGTAAATATGTTGGCTCTGTTCTTCCTTACGGTTTTAATAAGGTAAAATTACCTAACGAAAAAGGTTATATTTTAGTAGAAAACGAGTCAGAAGCTAAAGTAATACGACTTATGGCCGATTTATTCATAGACGGCTTAAATACGACTTATACAGTCCAAGAAGATGACACAGTATCTACTATAGCTAAAACTTTCGGAACACATAAGCCAGTTATAATAACTTGTAACTTAGATCTAAAAGTCGGTTATGATATAAAACTTACTGTAGATAGTAAGAGTATTGATTATAAAATAAAAGAAAATGATACCTTAGAGAGTATAGCAGCAACTTATAATATAAAGATAGATCATATACATATACCTAACGACATCTTTACCCCTGAAGAAACAATTAAAATAATAATAGACGATATGAGAGCTACTAATATAGCACACTATCTTAATTATTTAAAAATAAAACCTAGAAAGTCTAAAGAGTGGTCCGCTAATATGGTCCGTAATATTTTACAAAGTTACCCTGTATACGGCTATTTAACATGGGATCGAAGAAAGACTACAAAGACATTAGTAAACGGCCATGTAGTTAAGAAAAATCCTAACAATAATGATTTTACTCTTGTAGAAGGAAAACACCCAGCTATATTAGATAAAGAATATGGAATAAAAATTAAAAAGAAATTCGAAGATAACAGAGTTAAAACAGTACCAAAAGAAAAGGAATTAAAAAACCCTCTTGTTGGTTTAGTTGTTTGTTGGTATTGTGGTAATAATATGACGAGACGGCCATATTATATAAGGAAAGACGCAAAACCTACAGTAAAACGAGTTTACGAAGTAGATAAGACTAAACTAAGGTTATTACTTCGAGAACATAAAGGAGATTATAGCCTTAATGACATAGCTAGAGCTTTAAAAGTATCTAAGTGCTGCGTGGATCATTGGTTTTCAAGTAATGACGATAAATTTACTATGCCATACGCTGACAAGTGGGAGGATCTAAAGAAATTATTAAATATCGGAACTACAGAATTTGA
>CARZYU010000002.1:44503-45392 GCA_949113215.1 uncultured Bacilli bacterium
CAAAGCGGTAACTACACTAGAAGAAAGTATAACCCCAGAGCACGCCGATACGCTTATGTGTAGCCGTCCTAGATGTAAATGTGTAGCTAGTGATTTATCTCTTGTAGAAGATAGGATCTTAAAGACCTTAAAAATATTAAAAGAAGACTATAAAATATATATAAATAATTATGAAGAAGAAGTAAAAAAAGAAATAAACAATAATAAAGAACTTATCGAGATAATAGATCGTGAAATAGACAAAAATAAGCAGCAATTAGAGACAGCGTGCGAATTGGTCGAAACTGGAGCTTATACACAAGATTTATTTATAAAGAGATCTAACGCACTTAACGAACAATTAGAGGCTTTATTAAAACAAAAAACAGAGCTTTCTAAAGCTAAAAATACTAGAAAAGAATTTTACCAAAAGAAAAAGGCTATACCGCTGCTAGAGGATCTATTAAGTAAATACTCTAGCGATATGACAGCCGAAGAAAAAAACGAGCTATTATCAACCATTATTAAACAAGTTATCTATGAAAAAGACAAAGGCGGACGATACCTTAAAGACAATTTTAAGCTTAAGGTAATTTTAAAGCTTATTGACTGATAACAGTATTGTAGAAATGAATTAGCTCATGTAGAGATGATTTCGACGATGTACATTCAATTAACGAAAGGAGCAACAGTAGAAGAATTAAAGGCTGCAGGGTTAGAAGGCAACTTTGCTGAACATGGACCAGCCATTTATCCAACGGATGCCAATGGAGTTCCATTTACCGTTGCTTATTTCGCTACAACCGGAGACCCAATTGCTGATCTTTCCGAAGACATGGCAGCTGAACAAAAAGCAAGAGCTGTCTATGAAAATCTGCTTGACTTAGCAACCGATCCCGAAGTGATTGGA
>CARZYU010000002.1:45402-49268 GCA_949113215.1 uncultured Bacilli bacterium
ACCACTTCTATGGTTACGTCAAAGAGAAATTGTTCACTTTGAAAGATTCAAAGAACTCTATAACTCCTATTTAGAAATGCAAATGCCAATTCAACCAAGGAAAGAAAACTAATATAAAAAGCAAGTCTTGATTAAGACTTGCTTTTGTTCTATCTGGGGCGGTATAAGAGGATCGAACTCTTGCATACTGGTGCCACAAACCAGCGTGTTAACCACTTCACCAATACCGCCATTTCTAATTAGCAATCTTATCTTACCAGTAAATCGTTACTTTGACAAGTCTTTCCTCAAAATTTTAAAAGTTAAAAGATATCCGATTGAAAATTAAAACGACATATATAGTGTGATTGAAAGTGATAGTGCAGGCTTTGTTATAGTTGATACTAACATCAAAGATGCACTATGCCAAATATTAGGCTAGTGCTTTTTTTAGGGAAGAAGTATAATAGAGATAAATTGGTGGTGGGAAGATGCGTTCCAAGATAGGTCCTAACATTGTTAAGGCGATGTGTTTGCTTCATGAAGAAACAGGACAGGAATATTTAAAGTTAAAACAGATTTACGAACGGGTTGAATTGTTACAGGGATATAGGAATCCACATGGAGGTGCTTCCATTCGGGCATTTCTAGAGCATCGTTGTAAAACTTCCGATGTATATAAAAATAGTCGTAAGAAACCTCCTGTTATGTTTGCGATGAAAAGTAAAAAGAGTGGACTTTGGAAATCTCTTACGTATGATTATCAAGTGAAACTACGGCGTCTTGTACCTAAGATGGAGATCTCAAGAGATATCCTTCTTTCGCTGTTTCACTTGAAAGAAACAAAGAGTATGATGAATTCCGATGTTTCCTTTTCTTATGTTTTGGTAGTAGAAGAGGAAGTGGATGAAGAACCTTTTTTCGAAGATAACTATGTTTTTATAGATACGCTTTCTAGTCAAATGTTTCGTACAGAAAAGAGGAAGTTTCAAGAGGCCTTGATGAGTGGATATTCTATTTTCCTCTTTCAAAAGAAGAGGGAAGATCAATTTGTTTTCTTAGGAGAAGCAGAAGTGGAAGGGGATTGTTCTTGGGAAGAAAGAACGAGTACCGTTAAAATTCCTCTTCGTCGGGTGCTTTCCTTAGAGCATACGTACCAAGACTTAGAAGAGAGAATTGCTTCCTTTTGTGAGGAAGAAGTATCTCGAGAAGAAATTCCTTATGTGGAAGGCCTTCCTCATCTTAGAACGTTTTCTCCTAGAGAAGAGCGTTCTAGAAGACCTAGGAGTAGACCGAATTATCTTGCAAGACAAATAGCCAGAGAAGAACATGGTCGCTTGAGTGAAGAACGAATTTTTGAACAAGAGAAAAGAAGGGTCTCAGAATATCCCGATGCTTCTCGTTATTTGGAAGAAATGGATGACTTCTTTCAGCATCGAAACGATACCGAAGGGTACGATATTCTTTCTTATGATTATCAAGATGGCTTGTGGAAAAAACGCTATATTGAAGTGAAGTCAACGGTGGGTGGAGAGAGTACACCGATTGATATTACGAAAGAGGAGTTGGAGTTTGCCCTAAGGAATCAAGAGTCTTATTATCTTTATCGCATTGTCAAAAGTGATTCTCTTGATTGTTATTACAAGATCATTCCAGGAACTTCTTTGAAAGAGTTCCATAAAGAGGAGACCAGTTATCGTCTTTATCAAAAAAAGGAAGATTAGAAACTGGTTTTCTCTTGTGCCCACTTCAAAACGATGGTATACTAAGGATGGTGGTATAAATGAAAAACGACATAATGAGAGAAGAAACAACGAAACCAAACTTTTACCAAACAGGGGATTATCGTAGTGCACTAGATGATTTGTTTTTAGGAACAAATCCGAAGGCCTTTTCACAGGTAGTAAGTGAAGCCGATGTGCAAGGGGAAAATGAAAAAATCATCGAAAAGATGAGTGAAAATTATATTTTTACAGATCGTCATGATATTCCTTCGTTTCAAAGAGAAGTTTCTTTAAGTTCGATTCGTGGGCGAATTGATGCACTTTATAAAAATGTCATCATCGAATACAAGCGTCCGCATTATTTGGAACATACGAAGTATCATAATTACGAACCTCAATTGTTTGAATACATGAAAAGTCAGGAATTTTACGATAAAACTATCTTTGGATTTTTGTTTGATGGATTCTCGATTCACTGTTATAAAAAGTCTGCCAAAGAAGAAGACATCATGCGAATTGAACAATACAGTGGCACACTCACTCCAGAGAATTACGATTTTTTGCTCAGGACCATTGCGGGAATCGACTATAAGGAATTAACGGAAAAGAACATTGCCGATGATTTCGCGATCATGAAGAGTTCTTTGACGAGAGAAATTTTTCGGACGTTATTTTCGATGATTCAAAGAAATCGTTCGAAGACGACGGAGTTCTTTTATCATGAATGGGAACGTCAATTTAAGTTGTCTGAGAGCGATGACGCGGGAAAGCAAGATGTACCACTTCGTAGAAAAGCTCTTTCTAAATTGGTAGGTCAGGAGATTTCTGATAATAACTTAGAATATACTTGTCTGTTTTCTCTTCACACGACCTTTTCGATCATCCTTAAATTGATTGCCGCCCGGGTAGTCAATGAATTCAAACTTCATAATGTGACAATTCGCTTCCAAGAATTATCCCATTATGACTTGATGGAGACCAAAGAATTCTTTCGCCAATTAGAAAATGGAGAGTTGTTTTTACAGACCAATATCATTAACTTGGTAGAAGGGGATTACTTTGGTTGGTATATCGAAGAAATATGGGACGATGCTTTTGCTCAGCTTCTTCGTCGGTTGACTTCGGAACTTACCAAATATGATCATGTGCGATTGATTACTACGAACATCAAGGATCTGTTCCGTGAACTTTATGAGAATTCCATTCCAAAGGAAATTCGTCATAGTTTTGGAGAATACTATACACCAAATTGGTTGGCGCGTAATGTCGTAGAAGAAGCAATTGCTCTTTCGAAGCGAGACCATTTCAGTGGAATTGACACTTGTTGTGGAAGCGGAACGTTCTTAATTGAAATGATGAATTACATTTATGAGAGGAAAGCTCTTCAAAAACAGAAGGTGACACTTTCGGAAATTACTTCTTGCATCAAGGGAATTGATTTGAACCCTGTGGCAGTGCTCAGTGCGCGTATTAACTATCTTTTCAATATTTTGAATTTATGGGACCGGGAAACGTATTTGGAAATACCTGTTTATTTAGGGGATGCTGTTTACATGCCTCGAGAAATGAAGGTAGATCAGGTAGAGTGTCTTGAGTATAAGCTGTTGGTTTCGAAATTCGTCGAAGTGGACGATTTGGAAATTATTTTACCTGTTTCGTTTGTGAAAGAAGAGCGTTTCTTTGAAAAGATGGATGAGATCGAACGTTATGTGCAAGAACAAGATTTGAAACGAGCTGTTTCCGTGGTGTTCACCGAAGAGGAGAAAGATGCCTATCCTAGATTGAATTCACAAATAGAAGATTGGATTAAGAAATTGATGGAACTTGAGAAGCGCCATATGAATTCGATCTGGTTACGAATCATTGCCAATTATTTTAGAACAAGTGTCTTTGAACCATTTGATATTATGGTAGGAAATCCACCTTGGATTGATTGGAAAGTACTTCCGGAAAACTATCGTAATACCGTGAAGGAGTATAGTTTTACCGATGGTATCTTTTCAGAGGATAAGAATACAGGAGGAATCAGTCTCAACATTTGTGCTTTGATTTCCAATCGTGGGCTTGCTCGCTTTGTGAAAGATAGTGGAGTGCAAGGACTGTTGATGCCAAAGACTCTTTTGTTCAACAAATCTTACGAAGGATATCGAAGGTTGTTGATTG
>CARZYU010000003.1:0-9184 GCA_949113215.1 uncultured Bacilli bacterium
CGGAACAGCCTCTTTGATAATTTCAACCAATTCTAAGGTCGTCTCGATCGGGTTGCGCTCTCGCTCTTTTACAATATGAGAAGCAATATTAGAAGCGAATTTTGCCTCTCCATAGCGCCAAAAAATATCGGCAAGTTGTTCCTTCGAGTATGTATTGACAACATCATAAGCCGAAAAAGATTGTTCTTGATCCATTCTCATATCGAGACGTGCCTCTTTATGATAGCTGAAACCCCGTTCTTCTTCATCTAGCTGTGGGCTAGATACTCCCAGGTCAAACAAGACTCCATCCACTTGTTTGATTCCAAGACTTAAAAGTTCTTCTTTCATATTGGAAAAATTACTCTTAATAATCTTAAAATTAGAACCAATGGATTGGAGTTTTGTTTTACTGGCCGAAATGGCCTCCTGGTCTTGGTCAAAGGCGAATAAAAAACCCCGTTTTATTCTTTTTAATACAGCACTGGAATGTCCGGCATAGCCTAAAGTTGCGTCCACAATGACACTATCGTCTCTTAAATTGAGACTCTCTATCGCCTCTTCTAATAAAACACTAATATGCATAGGACACCTACACGTCTAGACTTCCATCAAATAAATTTTCGGCAATGTCCGATAGTTTATCTCCTGCTTCCTGAAAGAAGTTGTCCCAACCAGCTTGTGACCAAATTTCAAGACGGTCTCCGACACCAATGATGACACTTTCTTTTTCCATGTGAGCGTAAGATACCAAAGGAGAAGGAATATTGATTCTCCCTTGTTTATCGAACTCTACCTCCGTCGCTCCCGATAGGAAGAAACGATTAAATTCACGTGCATCTCGTTTGGTAAAAGGGAGGGATTCTAATTTGGATACAATTTTTTGCCACGAAGAGATGGGATAGACGAACAAACAGTTTTCAAGTCCTCTGGTGACGATGAACTTTTCCCCTAATTCGTCTCGAAATTTAGAAGGTATTATAATTCTTCCCTTCTCATCAATCGAATGATGATACTCTCCTATCAGCATAAAAATCCCCCACTTTTCACCACTTTTAACCACTGCACACACTAATATTACTATAAACCCTATTTTTTGTAAACAGATTATTGAGAGTTAACAAAAGATTGACACAAAAAAAAGGCCTAGACCTCTTTCTTTTTTCGCATTTTGATTACTAATGCTAGAATAACTCCCAAAGTGGTTATGACATAGACAAGAAAACCAATAAAAATCATTCTAGAATTATCTTTTTTGGAATCCTTTATCGTATCTGTTTCTTTATCTTTACTCACTACATTGTTCTTTTCATCTTCTATTTTATCCTTTTGCTCTTTATCCTCATCTTTGGAAGTTTCTTCCTTTTGCGTAGTATCTTGTGATTCATCGTCTAAGTAAGTATAAATGTTCTTGGTAGGATTAACATAGAATTTTTTGCTTGCTCCAGTATAATTAGTAGTATTAAACGGGGCTTTTGGTCGGCCTTCTACAACTAAAGTACCACTACCCTTAAAACTCACATAAGCTCCACTATCGAAAATATTTTCCACTGTATTTTCTCCTACTAACTCAATTTCTAGAAAATAAACATTATATTTATTACAATGAGATGCTCTACACTCTAGATTAATAAACTTCCCATGGTAATTATTTAAGGTAACTTTGTAAGTTAAACGAGGGCCTTCAGCAGATGGTTCTAAATTTTCCTCCAGTGCAGTAAGAACGACAGTCCCATTTTGAATCGTTTTATTTTCAGGCGTTACATCGATCCCATCAATATTAAGAACTAATCTTTGTGCTTCCGACGCTTCCACATTTGGTATTATAGCAAATACAAACAATAATAAAATAACAACCTTGATCCCCTTAACCCACTTTTTCATTTTTATCACTCCTTTATTCTAGTATAAAGTCCCCCCCCCCCACGTCAATTTTTCTTTTTATCAAAAGATAAATTGACACATTATTTGTCAAAAAGCAAAGTATCTTCCAATATTTTTTTCATTTCACCTAACTTTTTCTTTAACACACTCTTATCAATTAATTTCAACTTATATTCGGAAATGAAAGTCTTGGATATATTTTTACTAAAAGCATATTCTACAACATCTTTTTCCTTTGAACTACAAAGAATGACCCCAACACTAGGATTTTCGTTTTTCTTTTTAATATCCCGATCAAGTGCCTCTAAGTACAAATTCATTTTTCCCAAATATTCTGGTATAAATTCTCCCAATTTCAATTCAAATGCAACAAGACAAGATAATTCTCTATTGTAAAATAATAAATCAATAAAATAATCATGATTACCAACCTGCACTCTATATTCATCCCCTAGAAAGGTAAAATCTTTTCCAATTTCTAAAATAAACTCTTTTAAATTCCTCACAATTGCAGTTTTTAAGTCCTTTTCCGAATAGTCCTTTGGTAAATCTAAAAATTCCAGGCTATAAGTATCTAATATCCTTGCATTAGGAAAATGATCTTTTTTAGACATACCTTTCGTAACTTCGCCGTTTGATAACAAGTATCTTTCGTAATAGGAAGATTGTAGTTGTCTATGTAATTCCCTTTTTGAATAGTTCTCCTTAATGGATAATTGCAAATAAAAATGTCTTTCTTCCTTTGATTTAGAGCTGCTAAAAATAAGTAAATTATTGGTCCAACTTAATTGCGTCACCAGTGGTGTCGCAATCTTATCATCTTTATATGTTCTATAAAATTGTACCATTCGTTCCATATTTCTTCTTGTAAATCCTTGAACCTTCGGATAATGTTCTTTCATGAAATTAGCAGCTTTCACAATGATTTTGTCTCCATAATTTCCATTTTCTATCAATTCGTATAAAAACTTTCCAACTTCAAAATAAAGTAAAATGAGTTCTTCATTTACCTTTCTATAAGCATTATTCTTTCGTTTATTAATTAGTTCAATCATATATTGAAAATTTGCATCTAACAACCGAAATCAAGCCTCCTCTTTGGCACAAAGCTAAGTCTACTTTAAGCAGAAAAGAATTGCAAAGTAAGATTACAAGGCATTGAAATAGTTTCACAATAGAAAAACGACTTATTCACAAAGTCGTTTTCTAAAATTAATAATATTTGATTTCTAAATGATTCTATTTACCTTCTTTTTTCAATTCTTTCCTGTAAATAGTTTAAAAATTCTTCTTTTGAACAGCTCGTCGTATCTTTCTCTCCAAAAAGACGATAGCTGATCGTTTGATCCTTTTGTTCCTGCTCTCCTAAAATGACCGTAACAGGAATCTTTTTTGTTTGAGCTTCTCTCAAACGATATCCCAGTTTTTCATTTCGATGATCGAGTTCTACTCGGTAATTTGCTTCTTTTAACCAAGAAGTAATTTCTTCGGCATATTCCCCATGGTGTTCATCACTAACAGGAATAACAACCACCTGAGTTGGCGCAATCCAAAGTGGAAAAGCACCTTTTGTTTCTTCGATTAAGAAAGCAGTAAAGCGATCGAACGTTCCAAAAATAGCTCTATGAAGAACGACAGGAACTTGTTTGCTTCCATCCTTATCGATATAGGAAAGATCAAACCTTCTTGGAAGTAAGAAGTCAAGTTGACAGGTGGAAAGGGTCACTTCTGGCCCTACGGCAGGTTTTACTTCTACGTCGAGTTTTGGTCCATAGAAAGCTGCTTCCCCGATGGCTTCATAATAATCAATGCCAAACGAATCTAGTACTTCTCTTAATTTATTCTCAGCTTCGTTCCACATCGCATCATCATCGAAGTACTTTTCTTTATCCAAAGGATCCCTTAGCGAAAGGCGAAACTTGTATTCTTTGATCCCAAAATCTTTGTAAACATCTAAAATCAAAGCAACTACTTTTTTAAATTCATCTCCGATTTGTTCTGGAGTGACAAAAAGATGAGCATCGTTTTGACACATACAACGTACTCTTTCCAATCCCTTTACCGCACCACTTGCTTCGTAACGAAAGTCTTGAGCGAATTCTCCAATACGAATTGGTAAATCGCGGTAAGAATGCAAACTGTTTCCATACACCAACATATGATGAGGACAATTCATGGGACGAAGGACAAATTCTTCTTCATCCACTTTCATCATCGGAAACATATTTTCTTGATAATGATCCCAATGTCCTGAAGTTTTATACAGATCAACTGTTCCAACACAAGGGGTATAGACATGTTGATAACCAAGAGATCGTTCTTTCTCATAAATATAGTTTTCTAATTGTTTCCGAATCAAAGCTCCATTTGGTAACCATAAAGGCATACCCTTTCCTACCAAGTCATGGGACATAAACAAACTTAAATCTTTCCCGATCTTACGATGATCTCGTTCTTTTGCTTCTTCTAATTCCTGTAAGTGAGCTTCTAAATCTTCTATAGTATCAAAGCAAATCCCATAAATACGTTGTAACATATGATTTTTACTATCCCCTTTGAAGTAAGCCCCACTTACCTTCAATAGTTTAAAATGTTTTAATTCTTTCACACTTTCCACATGTGGTCCACGACAAAGATCCGTAAAGTCTCCTTGCATATAACAAGAAATCACAGTTCCCTCTTCCATATGATGAATTAAATCTATTTTGTAAGGGTCCTCTTTGAATTTTTCCAAAGCCTCTTCCAAAGAAAGTTCCTCTCTTACAATCCGTTTTCCATCTTTGCTGATTTTCTTCATTTCCTTTTCAATGGTTTCTAAGTCTTCTTCTTTGATGACATCTTCTCCTAAATCGATATCATAGTAGAACCCCTCTTCGATAACGGGACCTACCCAAAATTTCGCATGAGGATAAAGGTGTTTGACTGCCTGTGCCAACAAATGGGCACAAGAATGATTCAACTTGTTTAATCTTTCATCTTCTTTGATATTTTTCATCATAATTTCTCCTTCTCTTATTTGTTTTTTGCAAAAAATGGAAAGACGGTGATAAGTATTCTCTTCCTCGATCCACCTGCTCGATAGCCGCTTGATAAGCAAGAGCCGTTATCATCGGATTTTCATGTTTCATCAGTGGAATCGTATCCTCCAAAGACAAATATTCTATCATCTGTTGCATCGTCTCAGAATCTTGATAACCTGATAATTCCTCTCTTCTACTTAAAGCAGTCGCATAGACTCTCCGAGCAAATCGCTCGTTGGCATGATAAAAAATTCGAAGCAACGACTCAAATTCAAGATTAGCTCGTTCTACAAGCAATACGGACTCTTCAAAACAACGTTGATAAAAGAGTTTCTTCTCGCTTCCTTCTAAAATTGTCCATCCATACTTATAATACCATTTGTCTTTCATTCTCCATTCCCCCTAAAAAATAAAAACTCCTATTATTTCTAATAGGAGTGCAGTAGCACGGTACCATCCTTGGTTTCACTTAATTCAAGAGATAACGGTCAAAAACCGGAGAACCATTACAGTCTCTACTTGGAAGGGAGTAAAGTTAATAGCTCATTCCTTGTTTCCACCAACCACAAGGTCTCTTATAATGACTCTAAAAACCTCATATCCTTCCTAGGACGTATTTGATATCAATTATATTATACCAAATTTAAACTTATGTCAATTTTTTATTCGATAAAAAAGAACCATCAACGTAGTTCTATTTTTTCAATTTCATCGATTACTGCTTCTTGTTGGGCAATGACTGCTTTTAGCTTTCGTTTGAAAATGCGCATATTTCGTTCCAAAAGGTCTGCTTGTTGTTCAATCTTTTCGGCTTTCATTAAGGCATCGTTTACAATACGACTCGCATTATGTTTGGCATCTGTTACTGTCATCGACGCTTCTTCTCTCGCCATTCGTTTGATATTATCTCCTGTTACTTCAGCATTCATAATGGCTTTTTTGAGCGTAGTTTCCATCTGATGATAAGTCTTTAATTCTCGCTCTAACTTTTCGATCTTTGCCAATTGCTCACGATAGGCACTCATGATACCTTCTGTACTTTTGATCACATCTTGAACGAACTGATTGACTTCTTGTCGATTGTAACCATTTGCTTCATAATTGAACTTTTCCATCTCATCACCTCAAGAAATTCGTACTTCTTGTATGAAAAGGTTACTACCAAGTAAACTCTTCTTCGTCCTCTTTTTCTTCTTTCTCTTTGCTTCTCTTAGCCGTTTTATTATTAGGATTGGCTGCTTCATCGCTGATCTTTCCTTCGACGTTAACATTGTTTGGCGTACAAAGGAAAATTCCTCCACCTAATTTTTGAAGATTTCCACCAATAGCATAAAGTGTTCCACTGATAAAATCGACAATTCTCTTTGCTTGATCTGGTGTCACTCTCTTTAAGTTGACAACAACGGCATTACGATGCTTCAAATAATCTGCAATCTGTTGACTTTCAGAATAAGCACGTGGCTCTAATAACATCATCTTATTTCCAAAGTCCCCATTTTCTTCCTTGAACGCTTCTTTTGTTACATTGTAATACTCGTCATCCCCTGTGATAGGTTCGATTTCTTCCGACTCTCCTCCAAAAAAATTTTTAAACTTATCTAATGCCATACCTCATTCCTCCATAGCGCATATTTTTACTTATAATTAATTGTAACACAATCCCTTTTGTTTTGAAAGTGTTTTTTATTCTTGATACCAAATTTTTGCAATATCAGCATTGTTGGAAAGTGGTTCCGGATTTGGTTTCTCAATGTACATCGAAACAGGAACTTTAAAGGCGTTTCCAAAAGCAATACAGTTTCCTGGTTGTAGTGTTTTCAGTTGTAAGACAATTTCCCGGGAGATGTTTGGTACCATATTTTTAATATAATCGAGGTCCTTTGGGTGAAGTGTCCTTAAAATAATAAAGTTGGAGCACTGCGAAATTGCCGTTTCTGAAAGTTCCGAAGGCCTCTGTGTAATCAATCCCAAAATGGTACCATACTTTCTTCCCTCTTTGGTGATTCGATCAAAGATATTGTATCCTAACAACTCCGTATCTCGGTCCTTTTGAACATAACGATGTGCCTCTTCCATGATGATATGATACGGAATACTACCTCTTGCTTTGTTTTCTGATGCATGATCAAATAATAATTTCGAAATAATCTTAGTAAGAGCTTTTGCCATTCGATCATCCACATAGTTGATATTGAAATTCACAATCTGTGCTTTGCTACCATCATGCATGGTAAGCAATTTTTTGATGTAGTCTGCCCTACTTATCATTCCTTCATAAGTAAAGTATTCCTTTGCATCACTGTTGACAAGAGAATGAAGTCGAACACTCAAAACATTCGCATAATCAAAGACTCTTTCACTTTTTAAAACACCCTCACTAATCAAGGCAAAGTTCATAGCTTGTTCCAAATCAACTAAGTCGTATGGCACGGTTCCATCTGGTGTTTTCAATTCCAATCCTTCTACCATGAACTGTCGGATGAATTCCACCACAACTTCCATTTCCTGCATCTTGCCTGTTTTATCAATATAAAGGCATTGTTTTAAGGTTCTAGTATACCCGGGCTGTACAATTTGACTCTCCAAGTTCAATTCTGGTGTATGAAAACTAGTAAGAATAGCAATGATCTGATCTCTGATTTTGGAAGATTCATTTCCACTCATCAAAAGATCCAAAATAGCTCTCGCAATAATATCATTCTTATGCTTTTGATTCGCTTCGTCCCCACTTCTCAAAATAGGGACCAGTTTTAAAGCTTTCTCAATAATAGGAATCTGATTTGGGGTAGATGCATCCAAAAGAATCGCTAAATCATCAACTCCAAGCAACCAAAGTGGAATCTTTAATACGTCCGTATCAGGATAATTCGTATTGGTTGTATAAACTTTATAATTTAATTTGGGAGAAAACTGATGTAACGTTTCAAAGGCTTTGGTATATTCCCCATAAGCATCAAATAAAAATAAATTCGCACCTACCGGAACCGTGGAATTCGAAGTAAAAACATTTTGAATTAAGCGCGCAACGGTAAACGATTTTCCACTACCTGTATTTCCTAAAATAGCAAAATGATTGCTAAAAAAATCATTGGTGGAAACGTTGATCGGATAATTGGCATAAACATTGGAAATTCCAAAATGGATTCGGTTCTCTTCACCCATCGAGGAAGATCCTAAAATGAGTGCTAGTTCTTCCATTTGAACGATTCGAACCTGGGCTTGGAAGGATGGTTTTTTCGTAATTCCAGGAAGAAAGACACCATTCTTAATCTGTCCTTCAATTTGAACTTTAGCAACTTCTTGATTTAAATCGACAATCTCTCCTACAATCTTTTGTTTATCATCTTCAAAGATTACGTGAATATTGATCAAATTACTTTGCTTGTTGATATCGATAGAAAGCTTCACTGTAATCAAATTGTTTTCAATACTCAAAATAGACCCAATCATCCTAGTCACCCTCTTATTCTATAGTCATTATAGAATATTTTTCCAAAAAAAGAAACCATTTCTGGTTTCTTTTCTGCTTTTTTAAAGTTGTTTCCGTTTGGTATTTTGATAAACCAAGAATGCACCACTACCTAACGTCAAAAGACCCATAAGAACAAGAAGAATCGTTTGCCCTGCTCCTGTATCTGGAACCTTCAATACTGGTGTAGTATCATTAAAGATGGTAATCTTTGTTCCATCAATCTGATAGTATTTATTTTCCTTACTAAGTAATTTCACTTTTCCAGCACTTGTCACTTCGAATTTTAATTCCGTTTCAATTGGATTGTAATTACAACTTTCTCTTTCTTGATCTTCTTTTAAGTTATCCAAACAAGCTTGAAGTGGACTTGGAGTAGCAATTTCTTTTAAAGTATAAACACCAGCTTTTAACGTAATTCTTTTTTCTTCCGGTCCGGAATCAAAAGAAACGACTTCTTTTCCATCTTTATCCTTAATTTGAATTTTGGCACCAGGTAATTCATCTTTCGTCGTAATATCTTTCTTGCTAATCGTTATCGTAAACGTGGTAGGTCTTGGGGGAGTTGGAACATCGGGCTCTTCTGGCTCTGGTTCAGGCTCTCCAATTGGAATAATAATCCATTTCTTTGTTCCACCTTTATCTACAATACCCGTGATATTAGTATTAGTGCTACTTTTCGCATTCCACATCTTATGTTCTCCGTCAATGATTCCCCAGTAGATCCCCATATGGTTATCTCCATCCCAAGTAGTGGTACTGTCCTTTGGATCCATAGCGTACATGTAAATAATATCTCCTTTTTGAAGACGTCCACTATTTAGCATTTCAT
>CARZYU010000003.1:9194-11830 GCA_949113215.1 uncultured Bacilli bacterium
TTTGAATCATAACTATATCGAATCACGTTATTGTGTTTTACAACTTCTAACCAGTTGCTAGCAGCACAATCAAGACAATCCCATTTTCTCCAAGCATTTTCTCCAACTAAACTTGGAAAAACCCCATTAATGAAATCACTCATCGTCTTTCCTGAATTTTTGGCGACATAAGCATGTCCTATGACTTCTGAAACAAATCCAGCACAATTAAGTTGTCCTTCTGTGCCTGTGGATGGATCTCTCGGTTGTCTTGAAACACCAGATCCTCCGGAAATATAGGGAACATTTTTGTAAAGGGTATCTCCTTGTTCTGTTAAATGGTTTACAACATCTTCCCTCACAATTCCAAATAAAGTGCCAAAGTAAACACTTCCTTCTGCTGTTTCTGCTTCCGCCTTATCTACATAGGCAAAAAAGAGGCACATAACTACTATCAATACTACACTGATCTTTTTCCATATTCCTTTCATCTTCTCACCTCGTATCATAAGTAAATCATATCATGAAATACCAAGCAAAACAAGGTTTGACAAAGGAAGATGTCCAGTTTTGTCAATTCCTATTTGGTATAAGAAATATCCTTCACCAGCCCAAAACGATAACCCATTTTCTTCATCTCGCGAACGAAATCTGGAAGCACCTCATAATTTCCTTTGTTTTTAGGATGTAGTAAATAAATGGCACCATTATGATAACGATCCATCAGTTTTTGGTAGACATAATCTTTTGCATAATCTTGATCAAAATCCAAATAATCTGCACTCCAAAAGAACGTCTTATAACCCATATCCTTTACAATTTGAAGTCCTCGTAAACTGTATTCCCCTTTGGGAAACCGGAATATTTTATCCATTTTCTTACCCGTAATTTTATAATAATTATCCTCCATTATCCTAATTTCTTCTTGAAAACTCTTTAACAAAGAAGAAGTAGCATACTTACTCATTTCTCGATGATGATAGGTATGATTTCCAATCGAATGTCCCCACTCTACCCAATTTTTCACTTGATCGGCATGACTTACCATATAGTTTCCACATAAGAAGAAAGTCGCCTTCACCCCTTGCTCATGAAGTACTTTAGCAATTTCATTGAGGTACGTGTCATTGCTACCTTCATCAAACGTAAGATAAATCACTTTGTCATCGCTTCCCATATAGTAAGTATCGTATCGTAACAATGTTTTTTCGTCGTACCCTCCTGTTGGACGATGATGATCAAACTTGTTGTTACTCCACCAACCTCTCATTTCATTATCAATCGAATCATAAGTAGGAAGATAAGAAAAATAGCGCTCCTTCACTTCCACCAAACGTTTGACAACGCTTTTGTTTCCTGCTTGATCTTCCGCTTGATAAATTACTTCGTAAATTCCTGGTTTCTGTGTATTGATCTGTTTTTTGACATTTACTTTCACTTTCTTATCATGATTGTCTGTAACCGTATATCCCGGTTCTACATAGTCATCCCCTACCGTTATCGTCATTTTAAGCGATCCCTTCAACTTGATCTGTGGTTTTATCGTGTCTCCTACTACAACTTTCCTCTTCTTTGCTTTTTTGATTCCGAGTAAATTACGAGTCGAATACTGAATGGTATATTCTCCAACTTGATTGGAATCGATCGTTCCATCGACATCGACCATCAATTCACTCCCCAAAAAAGACGCTATCGCTCCTTGCTCTTGGTACGCTTCTCCCAGTCCCAAAAAAATCACTTTTTCTCCTCTCATTTCAATTCGAATAAAAAGCCAAGTACTCACCCAAAGAAGCCATAGCACAAAAAAAATGATTAACCCTTTTTTCATATTCCCACCTATTAAACTGTATGGAGGAAATCATTTTTTATGAGTGAATCATTTTTTTAAACAGACACTTTATTATCATCTGGAATGGCCAAAAGCGATTTTAAAATATTAGCTCTAATTTTCATGGCCTCCCGATTTTGCTCATTGACAGATAAATTAGCTCGTTGTTCACGAATACTAAGCAATTTTAAACGAAGGGATTCGATTCGATTTTCAACCAATTCACTTGATACGTCTTTCCACTCTTCTAGTTGTTTTTGATATTCTTGAAAAGATGAAAATTCCGGAAAATCTTTTAGAAAATCTAAAATCTGTTGTTGTTTTGTTGACTCTAGTCGAATCCTTTCTTCCTCTCTAAGACGATAAGCCTCTTGATAATAATCCAATCGCTCTTTGGACTGATCCAAAAAGTCCGTAGCACTACGTGCTGATGTTTTTAGTTCTTTTTTTGCAAAAACTTTTCCTACGGTCGAAAGACGATCAAATCGGCTTCTTTCATCGAGTGCTTCTGCTACTTTATCTCTCGTATCCTCAATAGAAGTTTTAAATCCTTGTTCTTCCGCCAACAATTTTTTCTGTTGTTTTTCGTTTTCTAAAAGACCTTTATACAAACGATAATAAACAGGTCTAGAATTGACAATTTCCAACTGACGACGCATTGTCATTAGTTTTTGATGAGTCTTTTCTTCTTCGTTTGATAAAACTTGAAATTGCTTCAAAGCCATAGAAAGAGGAACATATTGACTAGCAGCATCCGCTTCCGATGCAAGAGAATCAAGCGAAGGATCGTGTGTTCTTACTTTATGATTCTGTAATCCCTGACTCATCA
>CARZYU010000003.1:11840-21887 GCA_949113215.1 uncultured Bacilli bacterium
ATTGATAATGACCAAATACCGTATGAATCAAGTAACGTTTTGCCATATCCTCTTCTTGTTCTAACATAGCTTTCTCTTCTTCTTGTAATCTTGAACAAGGTTTATATCCTGTTACAAACGATCTCGTTTTTCCTCCCTCTAAAATTTCTTTACGAAGGAAAGGATCATAATTCAAAGAAGAATTGCGGATGGATTCTTCGTATATATTTTGATCTGCTTTCGTTGCAAGCTCTATTTCAATCGCACGACGTCTTTCATTCAGTTCTCTTTTTTTGCTGTTGAAATAACTCTTCTCTTTTTGATTGTCCGACATGTTAATCGCCTGTGAAAAACTAGCAATAGAACGATTGACTAATTCGAGATCGCGAAACAGACTACCAATCAAACGAATCATCCGAAGAAGCCACTCTTTGCGAAAACGATACGTTGCTACTAAGTTAGAAAATAAAATGGGTTCACTTTGTTCTTTTTCATATCTCTTATAATCATATAACACATCAAAAATCAGTTGTTCATCTTCCAAATCTTTTTCCAGTTTCGAAAGGAATTCATTCTCTTCTAATCCCGCATCCCGATAATATTCCAAAAGAAAATTCGTCGCTAATTCTGTTTTTTCTTCCTCGGTGAGCGGTGCTTTTCGGTACTGTGTGATATCGATTTCCAAAAGCGGAAGATGCTCTTCCATGGCCTTTGTCGCTGCTTCACGATAAATTGGACTAATTTGCCTCTCTCCAAAGGTAAGACAGAAAATACCGATCGGATGAACTGGCTTTTTGGTAGACAAAACAATACGGTCGTTTCCCACTTCTCTTTGGGCTAAAAACAGAGAAGGGGAAAGCAAAGAAGAATGATAAAGTGATTCTTCTTTCGGATATAAATTGACAAAGTTATCCTCAAAGGGCAGAAGATATCCCATATCGGTTGGTACTTCTTCCAAAAGATCCGAAGAGGTCAAAAGACGAGCAGAAATCTTTTCTTCTTTGCCAGTAGGAAGAGAAGCAAAAGGAATCGTTAAAAAAGCAAACGGATTTCCCCTCTGATAAGTCTCTACAGTAGATAAATAATGGTTCCAAACCAGGGAATTGGCATGACGAAGTGTCTGTTCACAAACTAATAACTGTTCTTCGCTAATCACACCTTGTAACGTTTTGTTTCGCACTTGATAATACTGCGCCAAAAGGTTCCAAAGAGTCGTTTCATCGAGAAGTTCATGAGATGTCTCCTCTTCAAAAAGAGATTTCAAACTATCCAAAACAGCTTCTCTGTGACGATCCAAACGATCGTCCATTTCTAAAAATTCCATCTCTTGTCCAAACGGTTCCAATACGTTCTTTAAATCTTTTACAGTTGAGAGCTCTTTTCCCTTAATTTCAAACAAAAAACGATTCAAACGATCCCACTTATGAGTTAAACTTCGAAGGCCTTTTCCTTGTAAAAATTTAATTTCCTTGAACTCATCCACAATCTGCTTTGAGGTAGCATTGGTATCGTACGTGGCTTTATAAAGACGATACGCAAAAGACACTTCAAACCGTGCAATGGTTTGAGTAATCAGTTCTCGTAAATCTTCTTCCGACAACGCTTCTGTCATGTCACTACCTCCCCTATTTTATCTATCTATCATTATGCCACAAAAGACCACAATTGGCAATGCCCAAATTGCGGTCTTTTTTCTTTATGATTTCTTCATTTTAACAAAAATAGCAGAGTGATCACTTGGTACCATTCCATCGTATATACGATCATTTTTTACAACACTTTCTATCACCAAATCAGGGGAACAAAAGACATGATCAAGCGGTTTCGCATGAGGTCTACTTCGAAACGTAGACGTCAAACAAGAGGAAAGATCATATAAATCAAGATGCTCTTGAAATAGGCGTAAATTTTGATTCTCTTGCATGTTAAAATCTCCTAAAACAATCGTCCGTTGAAGTGGTATCTTTTGAGAAAGATAACGTTCTATTATTTTTAATTGTGTGCGATTCGCCCAAGGAAAAATATCAAGATGTGTATTATAAAAATGAAGTTCTTCCCCTTCCCAAGAAAACGTTGCCATCGTACACTTCCGTGGTTGAAAAGAGGCAAAACTTCTAGAAAGTGGAATCTCGGGATGATGAGATAAAGAAATGATTTTACTGCTTCCCTCTTTTAGTGAAATCTGCTTTGATAAATAAAGAATAGGATTATCCTCTTCGTATTTTCTTCCCCGTGATGTCCTAAGCAATCGATACTCTTTCAGATGTTTTTCTAAATAAGAAAACATCCAAGGAGAACATTCTTGCAATCCCATGATGTCAGGCTGTTCCTCCCTTATGAGACGACAAATCAAGGGAGCCCTTCGCTTTTGATTCATAGAAGAACTAGGTAAATTCCAAATGTTTCGTAAATTTAACGTTCCTATTTTTAACATATTTCACCTAACCGCCTTTCCAAATTTGAGTGTATTATACTACAAAAGAAAGAAAAAGAAAACTCCTATGATCTCTCTCATAACTAAAATTACAAGTATTTTCCTTTATCATCTTTTATTAACTTGACAAGCATGATAAAATAAATTGAAATTATGGAAAGATAATTTCATGAAAGGGAAAAACCATGGAACAAGATTTAATTACTGTAATCATTCCTGTCTACAACAGCGAAAAATATTTTGGTAAATGCATTGAATCCATTTTAAATCAAACCTATCAAAATATCGAGATTATCATTATCAACGATTGTAGTACAGACGAATCAGAAAATATTATTTTAGATTATTTAGGTAAGGATAACCGCATCACTTACTTATCAAACGAAACAAACCTAGGTGTTGGAAAAACAAGAAACATTGGCATCGATCGCGCCAAAGGAAAATACATTTATTTTATCGATAGCGATGACTACATAGAAGAATCTACACTTGCTGATTTACATGATGCCATCCAAGAAGGAGACAGTTTTTGCTGTATGATGCAAGCGTATCGAACGATTGATGGAAAAGATTATCTCTTTTCGAGATCCAAGGAGGAATTATCACTACTACGCAGTCCAAGCGTTTGCTTTCGTCTATTTAATAAAAATTTCCTCGATCAAGCCAACATCCGTTTTTCTGGATTACCAATCGGAGAAGATTTGGAGTTTGTTTTTAAACTCATGGTCTACAACAATCAGTATTCCTATGTGACGAAACCATTATATCATTACGTAATTCATTCTGATTCTTCTTCTCGTGGATCCATACAAAAACAGTTTTCTATTTTTGAAGTTCTTTCCAATATGGAAAACTATGCGAAAAGTCTCAATCGGTATGATCAATTTTACAAAGAAATCGAATTCCTATATATCAGTCATGGTCTTAGAGGAACTATGAGAAGAATAATGCAATTGCCATTTCAAAAGGAAGACATTGTAACTTGTTTCCGTTTGGTAGAACAAAAATATCCCAATTGGCAAAACAATGAATATTTGAAACAATATTTAAGTGGTGATTTCAAATTTCTAATTGAGGCTAGAAACAGCTTAGAAAATGAACAGGAATTACATCGAATCGCCAATGAATTGGATTTATTAAGCTCAAATTATTAACAATTTGAGCTTTTATTAACCCTAGTTTTCCACCAAAAAAAGAATTGCATTCTTTCTTCTAACATGATATAATTCTATCTGTAACAAAAAGAAATGCGCCCGTAGCTCAGCTGGATAGAGTGTTTGGCTACGAACCAAAAGGTCAGGGGTTCGAATCCCTTCGGGCGCACCATATAGTATGCAGAAACCTTATATTATATAAGGTTTTTATTTTTTGTACTCTGAAAAGTACTACCAAATTATAATTAATCATTTTTTTCTTTTGTTTTGGTTAAAATGTAAGGCTTATTATTCTCATCGTCAGGTTTTACTAATGAAATGCTTGAATATTCTCCAGCAAAAATTCTAAATAAGGCACTACTAATACAATCATCAAATACAGTTTTTAAACTTCTAGCACCACTTTGTTTTGCTATAGCTAGTTCAGTGATGTATTCAACAAATTCATCACTAAAATCAAAATGCACTTCTAACATATCAAATAGTTTCTTATATGTATTTAATGGACTAAAATCAGATTCTCTTAGTATTTTCATTATGTCTTCTTTTGATAATGGATTCATAGCGATTGATTTTGAAAATCTTCCGATTAATTCTCGCATAATTCCGTATTTCATAAAATCATCTGCTGTAAGTTGCTTATAATCATCACCTTCAGAAATTCCAGTAAAAGCTCCTAATCCTACAACTGTTAATTTTGATGTATCGAACTTTTTATCCCCAAAATAGAATAATGTTCCATCAAGTAATTTTAATAGCGATCTTTGAACTCCTAATCTAGAAACGTGTGATTGACTATCTTCTGATTTTTCGGCAAGTTTATCAAATTCATCAATAACCAAGATTCCCTTTTCGGCAAGCTCTTTATCATTATCTGCCGCAAGACATAAATCTTCAAGCATATCAGTTATTTTTCTACCTTGATAACCAGTTTCAGAAAGAGCAGTTGCATCTTCAATAACTATAGGTATATTATAAAGTTTAGATATTCTTTTTAAAATTTCAGTTTTTCCAGTTCCTGTAGAACCATAAATTAAAATATTTTCTTTTAGTTTTGCAATTAAGTCCATATCTAAATCAGAATTGACAACTTTTTGATTTTTAAATAATGCGGTTAATATTTGCATTATTTGTTCATCCTGAGAAATAATTGTCTTCTTTATTGATGAATACATAGATGAAATATCACTTGTTTTTTCAAATTCATCTTCAGCAAAATCTGATTGTTCTTTTTGATCACCTTTTTGTAAATAATCTAATAAATCTTGATTTACCAATCTTGCTAAACTATCACCATCACTATCTCTTAAATAATATTTGCCAGTCGATGATAAACGTTTTTCCCTGATTGAAGTAAAGTTTACCTGATTATCATTAATCTTTAAAGCATCACCTAAATTGTCTGCTAAAAAAACATATTCTTCTTCGTTTCCGTTTTTATTTATAAAACTTGCGTATGTTCCATTGTATTTTCCACTTAATACATTGCATCTATCGTTTTTTTCTGTATTAGTAAAACCAATACCAACAACATAATCGATGAATTCAAATATTTCATATTTTTTCTTTTCATACTTTACATATTTCTTCTTAAATAAATAACCAATTCTTAAGTTTGCCATAACTAAATCCCCAATACAAAAGATATTATATCATGCTTTTTCAGTGTTTTCTTAAAATGTGTTATATCTTTACTAGTGAATAATATTTATATCATTTTGCAAGAGTTGTAGATATCTACAACACTCACAACCACTAAGATTAAAAAACGGCTTATGAAAAGCCGTTTTTACATGGTTAAATACTTTTATAGCGTTTGTTCTTAACTTCTGGCTGCTCCATCCACCGATAGAATTTCTCCTGTTACATAGCTTGCCATATCACTGGCTAAGAACAAGAAAGCATTAGCAATATCACGTGGTTCTCCGATTCTTCCAAGGGGAATTGTTTTGATAAGAGGTTCGATCATTTCTTCTGGTAAATTCGCTACCATATCGGTCTTCGTAATTCCAGGAGCAACGGCATTGACTCTAATTTGAAATGGTGCTAATTCCCTTGCCAACGATTTGGTAAGTCCATTGACGGCAAATTTACTCGCAGGGTATCCTACTCCCGAAGGCTGTCCATAAATACTAACCATCGAACTCGTATTTAAAATAACGCCTCCCTTGTTTTCTTTCATATAAGGAACCACTGCCTTTGTCATCAAAAACACAGCATTGACATTCAAGTTCATAATGTTTTGAAATTCCTCTATAGAAGTATCTTCTATTTTTTTGTTGGCACTCATCCCTGCATTGTTGACTAAAATATCGATATGTTGATATTCCTCGATAATCTCCTTCACCACAGCGGAAATTGATTTGAAATCATTCAAATCAGGAGAGTATCCTTTTACTTCGTACCCTTCCTTTTTCAATCCTTCTATCGCTCGATCAACCGTTTCTTTTCTAGAACCAAATAGAACAACTTTGGCGCCATTTTCCAAGAAAACTCTCACTGTCTCCAAGCCAATTCCTCTGGTTCCTCCTGTTACAATTGCTACTTTTCCTTCTAACATCTTCTTCTTCCTTTCCTATTTTCTCTTAAAAAGTGTTCCCTCTACTCCACAGATAGGACATTTAAAATCTTCTGGTAAAGATTCTCCGTAATAGATGTATCCACAGATCGAACAAACCCAGGCCGTTTTTCCCTCTTCCGTTGTCACTTGGCGTAGTTCATCCTTATGTTCCCGATAATAAGCATAACTCATCGGCTCTTCCTCCGAAAATACATCTGCTTCGATCATCCTTCCAAGAAAAACCGTATGTGTTTCATTTTCGATCAAATTCACTATTTCACAAACCATATATCCTAGGGAATCTTTGATAACAGGAACACTTTCCATCTCTTCTGTTTCGGTGTCTTTAAACTTATCAAAATTCCGCATCGAATGAAATCCAAAGGTTTCAATGAGATGAGAACCCCCTTCTTTTCCAAGGACCGAAAGGGCAAAGCGACGATTCTTATGTAACAATTCATTGGTATAATTCTTTTTCATCACCGCAACGGCAATCATAGGTTGTTCTTCGGCACTGACTTGCGAAACAGCATCGACGATACAACCACCACCATTGGTCGTTAAAACATACATTCCTTGGGTAATCTTTCGTGTTATTTTTTTATTTTTCAAACTTTCATCTCCCCTTCTATTTTAGCATAAAAAAGTTTTGAGAAAAATGGAACAAAGGAAAAGAAAAAACATAAACTATCATATCTCTTCCAATAAAAAAGAGGGATTGATTTTTTAAAAATGGTATGTTACAATTAACATCGTGAACCAAATCACTTCTCGGGAAGTGGCTCAACTTGGTAGAGCACCTGGTTTGGGACCAGGTGGTTGCAGGTTCAAATCCTGTCTTCCCGACCACGAAAAAACCAAGCGTTGATCATCAACGCTTTTTCTATTCCTTTCGGGAAATAGCTCAGTTTGGTAAAGCGCTACGTTCGGGACGTAGAGGTCGCAGGTTCAAATCCTGTTTTCCCGACCAAGGTCAGCAAGAGGAGGATTCCTCTTTTTTATTGCTCCTTAATACCTCCAAAACGACGATCTCTCTCATAATAGACATCGAGTGCTTTATCAAATTCGTTCGAATCAAAATCTGGAAAGTAAGTATCTGGGAAATAGAACTCAGCATAACTCGCCTGATAGAGCATAAAGTTGCTAAGTCGTTTTTCTCCACTCGTTCTGATCATAAAGTCAATCGGTGGCAGATCCTGATAAAAATAATGCATGAACTCTTCAGGAGTCAACGTATCAAGATCAATGCCAGATGCTACTACTTTTTTCATAGCATCGATCACCTCATATTGTCCTCCATAGTTGAGACATAAATGAAAAATACCTCCTGTATTATCTTTGGTTCCCTCCGAAATAGCGTCCATCGCTTCTAGCACATCTTGGCGAAGTCCTTCCCTTCTGCCACTGAAGATAACTTTGATGTTTTTCTTTTTGTATTCTTCGAATTCGTTTTGAAATTTTTCCACAAATAGATTCATGAGAAAATCAACCTCTTCTTGCGAACGACGAAAGTTTTCGGTTGAGAAACAAAAGACACTTAGTACTTCAATTCCTTGTTCAAAAATATAGAAACTTAACTTTCTTAAATTTTCGCTTCCTCTTTTGTGTCCGAAACTACGAGGCATTCCCCTCTTTTTCGCCCAACGACCATTTCCGTCCATGATGATGGCCACATGTTTTAGTTCTTTCATATATTCACTTCCTACTCTTAGTATAAGAGAGTTAGGAAAAAAAGACAAAGAAAAAAGTACCAAAATGGTACCTAAAAAAATAAAATCCTTGAAAAACAAGGATAAAATGCGTCATGGTGGAGAGGGATGGTTTTTAAAAAGTGGATTCGTTTTAAATACTTAATAGCATTTATAAGAATTTTAACGTCATAAAAAACACATAAACGACATACATCGACTATTTTTTAGGTACTATTTAGTACCTAGAATGTCTTTTTAAAATACAAAGTACATTACTTTATTTCCTGATATTTCTTTCCACACTGCCTCACACTCAAATTGATCTCTCCACAATTTCAACTCTTCTCCATTCAATCGTTTCATTTTCATACTTTCACCTCCTTTCGAAGGGTATTAAAGCATAAAAAAAGAAGCTCCACAAACGGAGCTTTTGGCGTTTTGAAATGGATATTTGGATGAAAAATGCAAATTCATTGAGGAAACTGTGAAAACAATAGATTTAGCATTTATGAAATATCATTATTTCTTATTTTTTGAGTTAATTTTAAAATAATATATAATATTTTCAGCAATAGCTTCTGCTTCTTTGAAAGATAGTTCTATTTCTTTATCTATTGATATAAACATAGGGTTTCCGTTACTATCCAATAGAGGCTTATTTGAAATTTCGTCTAAATTTACTTTTTTAGAAATCATACTTCCAAAAGTAAAAGAAAAATTTAGTGTATTATCTTTATCAGGCTCTAAAATGACATACTGCCCGTTTTCTCTGATTTTAGTTTCAAACAGATTTGATAGAACATTTTCAGCTTCTTCCAAAGAATGGGCTGGAATTTTATTTTGCTTATCAGCATAAATAGTAGATAAAGTTCTAAGATCTATTGTTTTATTATCATATACTCGTCTAACAACGCATAATCTTGTTGATTTAACTGGTTTACCTGAAAAATCACTTAACTCTTCTAGCCAAATTAATTGCCCTGTGTTGTACTTCATAATTTCCTTCTTTCTACTTATTACAAAAACTTATAATAAGGATTATCTTCCGTTATTTCCTGTTGCTTTTGTTCTGCATTTTGTTTAACATTATCAAGATATTGCGGAATTAAAGATTTATCAATAGCAACTAATTTTTTGATATTTTCTTTTATAGCTTCAATCCTAATTTCCTTTTTTTCTTTCTTATTATTCGGCATAGCAATCCCTCCTATTTATATTAATATGATCTTTTTCATATTAAAAATACCTGAAGGCCATTTGACTTCTATGATGCCTTTTCTTCTTGTATTCATCATAAAGATTGGTTTGTATTATATCACAACTATAATAACTCGTCAATAATTGTCTTACGCGAGCTATTCTACCTTACAATTATATTCTACCAAAAATAATAAATTTATTAGATTTTGTCATAAAATTTGATTTTCACATTTACAAAAAAAGAGACAAGGTTAAACCCCTGCCTCTTCGTTAATATACAATGATTGATCTTTTTCCAACCTTATATAATATAGGTCATCGTTTGGAGCAATAAAAAGCAACCTGTGAGCTTCTTTTTCTATTTGAGAAGCACTTTCTTTGTAAGCATTAAATTCGCTCTCCATTGCCGTTTTCTGTTGTTCTAGCACCTTGTTTTGCTCTTCTAATGCTTTGAGTTGTAGAGTTAGAGCCTCATTCTGCGATTTGGTTTCTTCTAATTCCTTCTTCAGCTTTTCAATTTCCTTTGAAGAATTGTCTGCTGGTTTTGGCTTTGGCTCGTCTACTGGAACATCACTTAAATATTTCCATGCGCCATATCCGCTTAAAATATTCGTATCATTCATAAACCAAACGTTTTCTGGGTCAACCTCATTATTGAATTGATAGTTTCCATATCCATTTTGATACCATGAACGGTCATCACTTTGCGAATACTGACTATGGCAATGAACTCCAGTAGCATAACCCTTCATACCCATATTTCCAATTTGTTCCCCTTGTTGACGAACCATTCCAGGATAAGCATCGAAAGTGTCATCGTGAACGGTCATGAAAGTGACTTTTCCTACATAACCATTAGAACAACGAACATTGTTTACTGTTTGCCACATTGCTTGGCCCGAATCCGGATAAATCCATACACATTTAATAGTTGCTGGTGCGTAATACGGGTATCGAACTCCAGATTGTTCTCCATACACATCAATCGACATTGTTCCTTGATGGGTTGGCGCTTCATTTGGCCCTTGA
>CARZYU010000003.1:21897-23068 GCA_949113215.1 uncultured Bacilli bacterium
AATCTTCTACGCCCCCTCTTACACTCTTTTGTCCTGCTCTCATTTTGTCACCCGAATTTCATTCTCTTTTGGAACTGGAATCGTTTCTTTTTCTTGGACTTCTTTTGCGTCAACTTTGACATTTAAAATTTTGATTAATTTATTTAGCGATTGGCTTCCATAAAGAACAATTCCAGCTGTAAAAATGCTTTTCATACCATCGATCAAATTAACATTTAATCCGCCGATATTAATTACCATAATATTCGGGACAAAAAATGATCCGGCTAATAAGAGACCAGATCCAATAAAAACATATACAGCTTTTTTAATACCTATTTTAAAAGCTTTTTTATCAAATTTTTTATTCAAATTTGAAAGTGCCATTCCTAAAAAAATATTAGAAATAATACAAATAATTAATCCTACAATAATTTTCCACATTTTTACTTACTTCCTTTCTTTTTTTGTGGTATTGGTGGCAAAGAAAAACACTGTTCTACCAGTGCCTCAACTCCATGATTTCCACCTAAAACCGTGTATTGACGAAACAGGTCTTCCAAACAACTTCTTGCGTAGTCTGGAAGATAGCCGAGTTTCATATAATTTTCGACCTTCCCAACGATTTGACTTCGCAACATTAACATCATCGACTGTTTCATTGCCTTGTTGTCTTTTTTATTTTCCTTCATTCCCT
Source organism: uncultured Bacilli bacterium (assembly GCA_949113215.1). GTDB lineage: Bacteria > Bacillota_I > Bacilli_A > RF39 > UBA660 > CARZYU01. The sequence continues at coordinate 22,574 of CARZYU010000003.1, forward strand.
TTGTAACATACCCACAGAGAGCGGTTAAAATGGTAGGTACAGCCCATTTTAAAATTATGTCTAATAGATCATTCATTTGTTTTCACCTCAAGTTCAGCAACTCTATCAACTAATTCATTGATTGCCCCAACTAAAGAAGTTTTGAGAGTTGTTTTTAAATTAGCTAACTTGTTAGTACTCAAACTTGTAGAAACAAATTCGGTTAGCGCCATATAAAGTGCGTAACTACTAGCGTAACCACTTGTAGAAGAAGTTGTATAATTTGTATTTGGCTTTAAAGGCAATGGCTGGTCTGTGATAATCCACGATGGATTTTTCGCAGTCCAACTATCGCATTGAATAATGTCGATTTCCATTGCTGGATATTTATCGCCATTTTTAGTTAGAAAAATAATGCCTGATCGGTAAATAGTAGAACCACTTTTATTGCTAGTTATGATAGCAATGACATCACAGTCTTTATATCTATATTGAACGGAAGAACTTCCACTCATT
>CARZYU010000003.1:23078-30196 GCA_949113215.1 uncultured Bacilli bacterium
ATAACCTTTTAAGTGATAAATTCCGTCTTTCTGGAAAACATTTTTAAAATCTAACGGATCAGTTGAAGTGCCTCCTTTAACCTCAATAACAGGAGAATTACTTGTTCCCAGTACTTTAGCAACCCCATTTTCATCGATTTCTAATCCTTCTCCGATTTTGATACCGCCAAGATTTTTCGAACTAGCAATTGGCAATTCATAAGTCTCAGAAATAAATCCGCTATCATTTTTTAATTCACTTGTCTTTTTTGGTATTAAAATTCCTAATTCTTCAAGACTTTTATTTCCATCTAATTCCACAGAATTAATTTGAGGTTTGCCTTTTAAAGACGAATAATCATCCGTTCCTCCAGAGACATAGTTTTCCTTTTCAAGATTAATTACTTGTTCCATTTTTTCTTTTTCAACATCAATCTCTCTTTCCATCATTCATTCTCCTTATGAGTTATTTCTTCTTCGATCCTCAACGTTCCCTTTGAAATAGTTTTCTTATAATTCTCCCCAATCATAATTTCAATATCGAATAGATAATCTCTGAACTCTAAATCTTCTGTATCGTTTGGCTTAATTTCGATGTGATAATACCCCTCATTGTCAAATGTAATTCCATCTTCCAACGTTTTTTGGAAAACAAACTTAGATATATAACTATTTTTTTTGACCGTGAAATAGACCTTATCGACTTTCTCTAAAATAATCTCTCCCAAGTCATTTTTACGACAAAATTTAATTTTTTCCGAATCCCCTCTCGTCATTGATAAAATGCTATTTTTCATTTTTATCACTCTCCTTTTTTAAATAGCCGGAAGCTTTATACCGATAACAGACCATACTTTTACGGAATTTAACGAAACTCCTTTAATATCGCGAACCGTAAATCTCAAATCACCACCAGAGTAATTAAAACCGAAACAAACCATATCCGATTGGAAATTCGAAAAGCTATGATTTGACGGCAGCTGTGTGACAGCAATACAAATGGATTGAGACGTCCAAACAGCAGATTGACCGAATTTTATGACTAGAAAATCGTAATTGCCTATGTCATCGTTCAAATTTACTGTTTGCCATCCATTTAATGCACTAACAGGTGACGATTCTCCCTGAAAAAGGACTTTTTTACCAAACAATTCTGATGAATCAGGAGTCATATATAACTGATTTTCGTCCAAAGTGTTATTTGACTTAGCATTTTGATACTGTTCTTCCGAAAGAACGTTTATTTTTTTTAATGCTGAATCTGTCATAATTTCACCCCAATAACCTTTTCAAACCCAATTTCATTCCAACCGTTTTTTCCTGTCAGCATAGCTTTTACAAAATTATTTTCGACTCTAACGTGTCCTCTTACAAAATAATTTGAATTACTCGGATTCACGATGTTTATATTGAAATTTCTACCATAAAAATCTTTTGGAATTACGATAGAAAGCAAACTGTTTTTGTCTCCTCTTGCAATCACAACAATGAGTTCAAAATTGCTAATATCTTTTAATAGCTCTTTATTAGTTGTCGAGCCGTCAGAAGTAACTGTTGAAATAGTAAATTCTTGAGATAATAGGGATTCTTTAACAGAAGAACAATTTCCCGCTATTTTTTCGCTTCCTAAATATAAAGCCATTTAATTCCACCTCTCAATCTTAATTGATCCGCCTAAAGGGTTATCGTCCCCATCATAAACGCCATCTTTGTTCCACCAAAAAATCGGTTTTGCTCTCAAGACTTGCCTGATTCCAGAAGAAGAGACCAGCTTGTCTTCGAAAAACAATCCAATATCGTATTTTTTTGTGTAATCAAAAATATCTCCCAAGGAGATATTGTTGATACTAGATATTTTTAAATTGGACTCATCAAATTGATAATCAGTATCTTTTACTAGCGATTTCAAATCAATCCATTCTTTTTCTTCATAGCTGTTTTCTCTGTATTTAACATTCAAAGCAATCTCGTTTTGAACGGATCCAAAATTCAAATTCCAACAATCTCCTGAAAAATTAATTCTGATTTCTCCTGACACCTTAGGATCTGGTCTGAAAGCGTTTAAATCCACACTTAAAGGGACGTAATTAACTGTTGAAAAATTAATCGTTTCGTTGGATGGGTACTTAGGCAAAGCGTCAATATCTTTAATCTCTAAAGAAACCATTCCGTCTCTATCATCTACAACAGAGATCTGATGATTTTGACAATCAAATTTTTCAAAGGTATATTCAAAGGAAATTGTAGTATTTTCATCTGTTTCTTCTACTATTGTAAATGGTACTTCTGTTGCAATATCGAGCGAAACAAAACTCGGGTTTGCATATTTTCTAAAAATAGCTTTTCCCATCAATTTACCATTTGAATAATTAAGTATCATCTTTTGATTATTCCCTGTAAGAGCTGTAGTAACGGAATTAATATCTAAAAGTGAAGTGTTTGTCATATCAAATACAGGCAATCCATCAGCTCCAGTTGATACCATTATTTTTGTACTTTTTGTACCTAACAATGAATTTCCATTGTATGTATCGCAATAGATCGTACATTCTTCATTTTGAGTTGCCATTTTTTCATAAAACGAATCTGGGATTTCCCACCCATAATTTTGAAGTTCTGTTTTTTCTGTTATAATTCCACTTAAATCTTTAAACAAATATCGTAGTGTACTAGTAAAATTGTTGCTAGCTTTATTGATTACAATAACACTAGATTTCCCGATTTCTGCATTTGTTGCTGAAACGGAGCTTGCTCGTGGAATCGTTGGAAGAGCAACATCGCCTTGAATGTAAACGTAGATTCCAAGACCTCCACTTTCTGCGCCAGCATGAAGAGTTAAGGTTTTCTTGCCATCTGGATTGTGATTCACTACTCCAGAACCGGATGTTATTGTTTCATTCTCAAAATGCCAGATTGCATTGTTTGATTCAACGGTTGGAGCATAGTCACAAGAAAATTTGTAACCGTAAGTACTCATCTCATTTCCGGAAAAGACAGTGTTTAGCCTTGTCTGAATCGTAGTTTTGTTGCTATCAATTTGTTGTTCTGAGTATTTTGCGTCTAAATAGAAATAAACTGCGGCTCCATTATTGGAATAACTCCCACTTGCTACATTTTGCCATTCCTTTGTTAGATTTATCATATATCAAACGCTCCTGTTCCGTCTTTGTAATCCTCAATTCTAGAATTATTCCCAATCGTTAAATAACGACCAACGTTGATGTTGGACGTTCTAACAATTGCTTCATTTTTTTCTTCATCGTAACCAGCAAAAAGGAGCTCTTGAGCTCCTCCTACTGTACTTTCCAATTTCAACCCTTTTTCACTGAAATTGCCTTTTGTTTTTGCATTCGTTTTTTCTGCAGTCAGACCGTTTTCATCGATTGTCATTCCTGTTGTAATTACTTTAGTGACAGACCCATCCGTTAGCTTTGTGTTTACTTCTGTTTTCGTGTATGTGTTCGTTTGTAAAGTGTTTACAGAATTCTCTAAAGTAACAAAAGTTTCTTTTGGGGTATAACCATCAAACTTGTTTGTTATTTCTTGGTAATTATTGTTTTCCCTTGTGTCTAGTTCTTGGACCGTAGAAGTCAAACCATTGATAGTTTGATTTTGTTTATCTACAATTAAAAAAGCCTGATTAATCCTTCGATCAGTCTTGTCGGCTTTTTTGTAGTCACTTTCGCTTTCTTCTAATCTATCAGTGTAAATATTTTCTGAAAAACCACTAGACACAATCAATTCATCATTCAAGATTAGACATTTATAAGTGTTATTATCTATTTGAATTTGATATGAATCACACAAATCAAAATAACAAATCCCTGTACTTACAAAATCATTTAAATAGTAAGTTAAACCATTTAATTGATTTAAAATTCCAGGCAAATATTGGTCTCTGTCATTTGAATTCATAATTTGATTATCGCAAATTTTAAGTTCACAGAGCCCGTTTTCTTGAACGCTTTCCTCGTCACGCAAATAAACATTGTCGCTTTCGGCACTACGGCTTAAGACTATGGAATTTACAGGACCATATTTTTCCCCAAAATTCACATTGGCATCTTTCAAATAACGGCTATCAATAACATCATTCGTATCATTTACATACCTAATTTCTAATTCATCGTTGCTATTGATACAAATAGTACTAGCTGTTACTTGAGCCAATTCATCTAAAACATCTCGAAAAGTATATCCTAAGTCTTTACCATTAACATCAAGATACGGGTCAGAAACAATTTGCTTATCGCTATTAACAAAAGAATCTCCATTAGCTAAAGTTAAGCCTAGGCGCTCGCATACCTTTAGAATATAATTTCTGATAGTAGTTGGATAAGTAATATTTAAATTTTCGTATGATACCATTGAAAGAAGCATTTTATCATAGCAGATTAGTTTATAACTATTCGTGTCTTCTTGCCGTTCAGAAGAGCTTACAATATAGTTTCCAAAATCAATGTATTCAAAGTCGTTTCCGACTTTAAGCCCAAATTTATAATTTACTACTGTCCCCAGTTCAATGTCTTCTTTGCAATCTATTTCTAATTGCTTCATAACAGATTTTAAAATGTTCCCTTTGAACAAAGGAGTTACGCTATTTAACGAGTAATCATCTAGCGTAACTGTTGTTTCTCCTTGCTTGTAGGTAACTTTGCTTCTTATTTCTCTTGCAAACTTAGGAAGTTCTTCCTTGAAACCACTAGTATGTACCTTCATATTATTGCCTCCTGCTAACTGAAATAAAGGCAACGCTGAATCCTTCATTTTTTTGATTCTCATTGATAATCGACTTATTAGTTATTTCATAATCACCTGTATATGTTGTCATTGTAACTTTTGCTTTTTTATGGGAATCATAATACTTGGTTTCTTGCCTAGCTGAATCTAAAATTGGAACAACTAATTCTAATTCCGTTTTTGTCAATTTTCTAAACTGCAAGGTAAGTTTAGGAAAAATTCCTAGAAGAGTTCCGCTTTGATCTCCCGCAAGATTTCTTCCACTATCGTTAGCCCATAATTTGTGATATCCAAATTTTGCTTCCACTAAAAAAGGCCCCAGATTAAGCCCGTTTGAAACTACTGAATCTTTGTCAACAATCACTTTAGTCACCTACCTATTCATCGCAAAATCTTCAACTGCGTTAATTTTCTTTAATTCTCTGCTAATTGTTCGACCGTTCATTTGATTAACATTAGTAAGATTAATCGTCATATGTCTAGCAATTGATTGCCCCAATAAATCCATCTGCTGACTATCGGTCAGAGGTAAAATTCCCTCTTGCCCTCTTTCTCCACCTATTGCTTGAGTTAATGGAACTCCTCTTCCTGGTTGATTAATAATTCCACCTGTAGCAAGTCGTTGAAGCTTGGGATAAACAATTCCTCCCTTAGCAAATTTTCCTGAAGTGCTTGCTGAAAAAGTGATCCCTCCAGAACCAAAGCCAAAGAATGATTTGATACTTCCCCAAATTTCTCCTGCTTTGGTTCTTATAGAGTCGAACGCATCAAAGAATCCCCTAGTAAATTGATTCAAATTGGTTGAATATTTATTTTTATCAAGTCCATTTTTAATATCGTTTGGTAGATCCTTCATAAACGTTTCTCTACCTTTTGTCGACATGCCTGACATCGCTTTTTCCATTAAATCTCGAGCCTCTTCTGTTTTAAGGCTTCCGTCATTCATAGCTTCGACGACTGACTTTTTAAATTCGTCAAATTCATCGCTATTTTTTGCAACAGCCAATTTTTGTTCCCATGTTGCATCCTTCTGTTTTTTCTGTGATTCTGTTAGTTCATCAGTAGATTTCGTTAGATTTTCCTGAGCTCCCTTATTTTTGATATATGACTCATAGACTCTTCTTTGATTTGCATCTAAATCTTTATAATTTAAATTTTCATCCGCCATTTTTTGAAGCAAACTATCAATGCTTATTCCTGTTTCTTCTTGAGCTGTTTGTAATTCAGCTTCTGCCTGTTCTGCCCGTTTTACTGCGTTAATGTAAAGTTCCTCTGCTTGTTGTAATTCTTCTGTTGCTAGTTTTAAATCTTTTTCAGATTGTTCCAAAGATTTTATAGAATCAGTAGCACTCAAAGCACTATCTCTAATGTCATCAAAAGTAGCATTTCCTATCCAACTAACAAGATCTTTAACTCCTGCAACAAGCATCATAATGCTTCCTATAGGTAGTTTAACAATTCCAACAACAAACTCAACAAGACCGTTTAAAATTCGAGTAATACCCTGCTTAAAAAGCTCTGTGTCACCTGTAATCAATCCTAAGAACATTTCCACCGTTCCCGTGATGATATCAAATGATCCGTTTATGATTCCAACAAGCCCATCAAAATAGAGTTCCCATCCTTTAATAAACTCTGGACTAGCACCAATATTGGTTAAAACTTTTTTTACGTTCTGTTTTATTCCTGCTAACACATCATTCATTTTTTTCTTGATGCTATCCAAAGCTGAATCAAGCTTTGAAAGATCTAAGTTAAAATCTTCTTTTGGAAGACCTCCACCATCATTTGTCTTTGTATTATCAGCCAAAATATTCATTTCATCGAAACCAGCCAATTGTTTTCTCATTTCTTTGGCATAACCAGCATTTTTCTTCATACTTAGTTCATTTGCTCTCGACATAACATCAATTCCAAACCATGTTTGCAAGATTTGAGCTAGACCAACTGCGAGTTTATATACCAAATTCACTATTACGTTGATGATGGGTTCCAAAGCACTAGCAACAATTAATTGAATAGCCTCTAGTTTTTTTGCTAGTTCCTCATTATATTGCGTAAGAGTAGACATTGCTTGTCTAATTGCCATATAGGCACTTCTTACACTAAAAATAGCTAAAGCCCATTTACCTACTTTAGCTATATTGCTTTTTATTGATTTCCCGATATTCCCAACACTCATGTGAACTTTGTTTGACGCAACTTCTGTTTCCATCATTTTTTTCTTTACAAGTTCCTGATTTGTTGCATTTTCTGACATTTTTTGACTGATTTGATTAAGTGAACTCACTTGTCTCTGATACTTATCATTTAAAGAATCTGACTTGGATATTAAAGAATCATATTGTACTTGCAAATCATTTGCTTTAAAACTTTGCTTAGCATAATCTGGACTATCT
>CARZYU010000003.1:30206-43208 GCA_949113215.1 uncultured Bacilli bacterium
TGGCATATTGCTTAAAATTTTTTGTTCCTGTTTTAGTTTAGCGTGAACGCTATTGATTTTTGCCTCTAGATTATCCATATCGCGTTCTGCTTTTGAGGTATCTATCTCTAATTTGGCTTTCTGCTTTAAAAGACGCTCTTCTTCCTTGGCGAATTTTTCTGCTTCCTTTTGTAAATCTTTTATCTTTTTGTCAAACTCCTTATTATCAACATCTGTACCAATTACTACTATTCCGTCCATATTTTCCTCCTTTCCGACAAAATAAAAACGTTCTAATAGAACGCTTTAATGTGAAAGACCTTGTTTTATTAATTTTTCTAATTCTCTTACGCTCTCCTGTTGTTCTTTCGATAGAAGTGGTTCATTTTTCTTTAAAGCTACTTGTTTTTTTGCCTTAACAATCTTTTCTCGTTCTTTTCTATCTTTAATTTGGGAAACATCATAAGTTCTTAAATTCCTAATTCTATTCAAGACACAACAGCTCCCAAATTCACTGTTAGAAAGTCCGTTAATAAGATTGTAAAACGTCCACCAATGCATTTTTGTATTAGACAAGTCTATTTGATAGTCACTCATGAAACTCGCTTCTATGTAGTCCATATCTTGACTAAAATCCATATCAGGTTCTTCATTCGTATTTTCTATTTCTTTTCCTAAGTTAAGATACTTTTGCCCCAATCTCAATAATTGTTCGTAATCAGCTTCGCTGTTTAGTCCTTCGTCACCATACAAACTATATATAATCGCTAAAGACTTTTCATAGTCTCCTATAGTTTCATCCATCGCTATATCGTTACATTTAAGGGCAATTCTAAAATCGGTATTTATTTTATATTTCTTATTACCAACTTTCACATACTCTGGCTTATTCAAGAACGTTTTCCTCTTTGACAGAATATTTATTTCGGATTTTTTCCTTAATATCATCGGCTGATTGCTTTAATTTTGGCATAATCGGTTCCAAAGAATCAGAAATATCATCATACATTGAATAATAAGGATTCCTTCCGTTCAGCATTTTTTTGGTTCCACCATTTCCTAAAAATAAATCAAGAGCCTTAATCTCTTTTTGATAGAACTCTTTTAACACACGTAATTTTTCTTCTTCATTAGAAGATAGTAAATATTTTCCCTTATGGTCTTCCTTTTTATCAATCGCAATATATTGCATTTTTAACCATTGAAGATTCTTTTGATGATTAATATCACTTTGATTAATTTTTAAAGGAAGTTCAATATCTTCTAAATCGAATTCTAAATAGTTTCCGGTTTTTTCTCCTTCATTTGTAACAATTTCAAAACGCAATACATTACTTTTTGCGAGTTTTATAGTTTCCATTTTAATCTCCTTTTATAAAAATAATTAGTAAAAAAGAGTTAGGTCACCCTAACTCAATTAATCTGCAGATGGTGTGAAGGTTGGAACTCCGTTTGTGAACGAAACGGTTCCCTTCTTTGCATCTCCATCGTAATACAAATCGTATTCAATAATAGCTTTTTCTGCCATATATTTTGTTATTACAATCTTCCCGTCACTTAAGGTAGCAGGGTAAACTCCGGCAGTTGTCCCGTTCCATCCATCAATGTCGAGAATATGTGTTCTGTAGTTCAACACATCTCTTCCTTTTTGAATAAACTCAAAACATGGATCCCCCTTATAACATTCTTGCGATACAGTTCCCTGTTTTTGATTTGATGAATGATCGCTTCTCGCATTTTTTTCTACAATCCATTTCTCACTATCTACTTGTGGATTAAATTCAATACCATAATCAGAAACACCAACACCTAACAGCGCAAAAGTCATCGTTTCTTCTGCTGGTGTTGTATCCAAATATGTCACAAATTGGTCGCGATCTATTTTATTGATATTTTCCGGAATTTTATAATTCATTATTTATCACTCTCTTTCTTATTTTTTTCTTTTCTAAATTCTTGAATTTCTGCAAAAGAAAAAGGTTCGATGAACCCTCTTTCGTTAAGTTTAACCAACTCTTCTTTACTATTTACTTTTACTTCTTTTCCTTTTGTAAACTTTTTACCACGAAGAGTAAAATCCATTGTAGCTATGATCTTTTTCATTCTAGCCTCCTGCTCTGTATGTTATCTTCAATTGAATATCAAAGGAACACGTATTTGTTGTAGCATCTGTCATGCTTCCACACGTCAAACACTCTATTTTCTCGATCCCCTTAATATCGGGCAACACACCATTTTTATTATTGGACTCTATGATGTCGGCGAATCTTTCGAAAAAACCAACGTTACTCAAATTATTCATGACATCTTGGCTGTATGCCATTCTACTTCTAAGTGAATAAATACTTTGATGTATTTCACTTCCTGTAATCCATTTTTCAATCGTAGTTCCTCCAGGAACTAAATCAAGAGAATAGCTATTAATATCATTGCTTAACATATTTGCATTGATTTGATAGTTCTTGTCCTTTACAAGACTATCAATAATTCCAAATAAATACTCTCTCAGTTTTGATATTTTTAATTCTTCAACGTTCATTCTCTACACCCTCTTTTTATATATTCCTGCAGTTCCTTTTGAATATTTTCCATCTCAACACTAACCATTCTTTTATCCCAATAAGGGCCAGTACCTGGTTTATGATATTGTAAGTCTTTTTCAGTTGGATTTTTCTTTACTCCTGGTCTACTCCAAAAGCCATAGTCTTCATTAAAAAAAGCCCCTTTTCCTGTTTTAGGATCGGCATACATTTTTCCAATGTATTGATAATGAGCGTACGGGGTATTGTAAACAATGTTACACTGATTATTTACTCTTGAGCTTCTAATAAGTTCTCCACTATCTTCTGGAACATATTTAGCATTCATTTCACGCCGGCACATTGTTGCAAATGCTTTATGAGCTTTTCCATACTTTTCAATACCCAATCTCGTTTTTATCACACTTGTCGGGTTGATTTTCACTTTCATCATTTACCCTCCAAATGGATGTGTTTACTGTTGCCAAAGTTATTATTGATAATTGATGTTATGTTATAGATAGAATTTATATCTAAATCTTGTGTACTCTCGATGTCTTTGTATATAGATCCTTTTACTACGATATCCCCTATTTTAAAGTTCGATATATCTAAATCTTCGTTCTGGTCGTATGGAATACGTATTTTTACGTCATTAGCATTTTCGTACCCTTCATTTGTACTTGCTCCCTTTCCACCAGACCACCATACATTTTCGTAGTTATATCTGATCCACTTTTCAATTCTTTTCTTAGAATCAAAAGTCAAATGGTATACAGTAAGGCTACTATTAACTAACATAGGGAACTCCTATATACAAAACAGGAATGCCTTCCACAACCACATTAGCCAAATACGTCTCCATGACACTCTCTAATTCTTTCTTTTTCACAGAAATATCTGACATTTCAAATTTACGATAAGAAACGCTGTATCCATCAGTATTTTCGCTCGAAACAGCTTTATTTTGTGTCTCAAGAGCAAGGTAACTTTCCACTACATCAACCATTTTAAATACGCACATTTTAACATCGAATGGAACGCTTGAAAGATGTGTTAATCTTCCAAACGTTCTTTCATCGATCATTTTTCTGACATCATATTCCAATAAATTAAAAGGCACTTCGTTTAAAGTACCATCCATTTCTTTGTATTCCTCATACGTCAAATACTGTTCTTTAAATTGCATAAGTGCCTCCTATTTGTTTATGCCCCTGCGACTTTTTTTACAATCACTTGCTTAGGGCTAACAACTCGCATAGCTGTGTTATATTCTACTTGAGCTTTAGAACCGGCAAAGTTTTCGCTATCAATTAGTCTGTAGGTAGCAAAATTATCTTCAAGCTTAAATGCTTCATGATATCCACAAATCATTTCAATACCTGTTAAATCAACGGTTTTTAAAGCACCACTGTAATCATAGTATTTAGCATCTGCTTTATCAAAAGAATTGCATTCGATGATGTTAAGACCAAATCTCTTCATCAATTGTGCTGTAATTACTGCAGAATCGTCTGTCTCTTTTAATCCTAATACTTGCAATGCAGAAGCATAAACTTTTGTACTTGCTAACAAGAAATTTGCTTGACCATGATTGTCTTTAACAGCCTGTCGCATAGCAATAATATTCTCAACTACATTTTCCTTTGTAGTTTCTGTAGTGTCTTCTAACGCACTTCCTTCGTTAGCCATGCAAGCAAGAGCCGAATATCTACGTCCTTGTTTGGTAACATTTAACGCATTTGCCAAGTACTCTTCACCAGCATTGAATTTTACTGCAGCAGCTTGTACTCCATAAATTTTTCTCGATTTTTGGAAATTGTTGTTATATGAAACTTGAATCAACTCATCCTTCGCTGCCTCATCAGTGAAATCCCTTCCTGGAACTCCTGGTACAACCTCACTTCCATCATCTAATTTGTGAGCGTAATAACCACCAGCCGGTCCCTCTACAATGTCTTCGCTGAATGTAACTCCTGGGATTAAAACCTCATCCGTGTATAAGTTTGGTTCGATTGCCGACAAATATTGCTCGTCAACATATTGCTCTCCATATTTAGCCATTTTTTCATCACTCTCTTTCTTTATTTTTGCTTATAGTATGGATTTTTAGCATATTTTTTGTCTAAGTATGCCTGTTCTTCACTTTTGATTTGTGAAGTATTATTTTGAGAAAAACCTGTGCTTTTCTTAGGTTCCTCTTTTGAAGTGAGAAATTGAGGATTGATCTTGATATAATCTTCAACTAGATCTTCTATTTCTCCTTCTTTTCCGGAAATTTCTGATAAAATAAATTTGGCAAATTTTTTATCAACTCCAGCATTTTCGATTTTATTTAAGTTCTCGTATACATTTAATTGATATTTTAATTTGCTGTTTTCTTCTAATATTTCCTTATTCTTTTCTGCCTCGGTTTTTTGACTTTCCTTCCAATCATTAAATGCTTTTAATTCTTCCTTGTTTGGCATTTTATTTTTCTCTTTCGCTAGCATTGCATTCACTTCTTCTTGAGTAAAAGTCTTTGCTTCGGCATTTTCGTTTTTAACAACAGGTATCGTTCCTGCCACCTCAGTTTTATCTCCAGTCTGAGTAACTGTTTCGCTTTCTGCAAACATTTGAATGTTTAAAGATAGCATTTTATTGTTTTTCATATTTCCTCCGTTTTTCTTAAGGGTAACAAAGTAATTCCCTCACCTTAATTTCTTTATTGTCTAACTAAGTAAAAGACATAATAAAAGCCAATATTTCTATTGACTTAATAGTGCTATTTATAAGCACTGTGCTGATGACACGAGCTAGTCACATTTGGTCCACTGCAGTGATCGATATCATCATCACACTACCTATAAAGTAGTGTATAAAATTTGACTTTTTGCGTAAAATATAGTAAAATGTAATTGTAATTACATTTGAGGTTGGTCCCACTCCGCGTAAACATTTATTGTTTGGAGAGGGTGTCAACCTCTTTTATTTTGCTCTTTTAGTCACTTTTAGAAGTTTATTATTATCAAATACAATTATTTTGTCTATCCAATCTCTATTTTTAGTACTATATATTTTTTCGATCTGTCCTAATATATTTTTTCTATCAAGTTTTGATCTTGTAATATCAATTATGAAATTATTGGATTGGCCTTTAGATGACTTCATCAAATTATCTATTGCCCTAGTTTTACTCATAGCATTTAAACCCAATTCTTTAATATCCCATATTTCATTTTTATAAAAACAATCTCCACATCTAATACCATCATCTTCTGTAATATCAGGCAAATGTTGTAATTCTCCACCAAATGTTTGAACCGTTAATTCTGCAATGGCTACTTCATTATTTTTATGAATGATTTTATTTTTAGCATTTACAAAGTATTCTTTGTTATTCAACACAATTGATTTTGCATTTTTAGTTACCCCATCATCTGTTTTGTTATCTAACCATTCTTTAGTAATGTCTTTATAAGGCAACATTTTCTTTTTAGCTTCACTAACATATTCCCTATTAAAATCTCTTCTAAGATTATTTTCTTCAGTAAATTGTCTATTTCTTTGCTGCCATTCTTTCACTTTGTCTTTGCATTTCTTATAAGCTTCCATATCATCATTTGCTTTAAACATTTCAGCTTTTCTTTTCCACTTTCGAATGCCTCTTTCAAGGTATCTTTGTTGTTGCGACCTTTTATAAGCTTGATTGCATTCTGTTTGGCTAATTTTTTTTAATGCCTCGCTTCTTGCCGTGCCCCAATATGGTTCAAAATAATGTCTACAGTTTATTCCTCCAAGCCCATCTATTTCACCGTAATGAGTTATAGAAACAAGTTCTTCTATTTTTATAATTGTCCCTTGCCAAGCAAAATGTGTCTCTCGGCATTGTAAATGTTCTGATAAGTATAAAAATTCACATTCAAGTTCTTTCGCTACTTCTAAAGCGATCGCATTACTAAGGCTCCTGCTTGCTGTTAAGATTTCTCTTCTTGCTGTTCCTTCTATATCATAATTCCTTATACCTGTTATATTGCCATTTTCATCTATTGTCTTATAAGTTAAGGTATTAATGCCTTTGTTGCTTAATTCATTTATGGAACTTCTTATAGCCTCTTGATATGAGTGAGTACCCATACTTGTCTTTAAATAGGCGTCCTCTATAACTTCGAGATAAGAGTTTTTTGTGGCTTCTTTAATCTTATTTGACATCTGTATTAAGTTCCCATTCAAAGTGTTATAAGCTGAATTTATCATAGCTTTTATATTAGAATTGTTGCTAAGAACTTTAGGATTTATTTTCAGAACCTCATCTTCAAACAATCTATTGAGTCTGTCTATATTGATTGTATCTATACCTATCTTATTTAAAGCTTTTTCAACTTCATCGGGAACTATTTTTGTTTTTCTTGATAAATATTCGATTATTTCTTGATTAAACAATCCCATTTCTTCAAGTTTCCTTATTCTCCAATGATCGCTATTGAGAAACTCTTCATTCATAGAAAAATGACTTGCTATTTTTATTAACAGGTCATTTTCTATTTTTTCGTACATAATCAATAATTTTTCTATTGCCTTCTCTATTTTATTATCCATAGAGTGACTCCTACTCATTTAAATCAAATTCGGTTCCATCATGAATTGTTTGTTCTTGTATTTCTTGATTCATTTTTTTTGCAAATTTTATTGCGTTATCGTCATCCAATTTATATACATCCCTATAATACTGGGCCTTACTAATCAATTTACTATTGTATTCTGTTTGAGCTTGTTGTCTTATTTTTTCTGTATCTTCGATTATCGAGTCATCATAATCTATTGATATTTCAAAATCAGTTCCTAGATTGAGTAATTCAGCTATTGCGTAGATCACATTTATAAGACAATTGGTAATGTTATTTTCTTGCTTTTTGATTTTTCTATATACATCGCTGTTGGAGCTCATTACATTATCAGTATTTACGTAACTTTCGCCATCTCTGAACTTATAGAAATTATGACCCAATCCTATTTTAGAAGTATATAAGTTTAATTTGGCCTGCAAATCTTGAGTTAGTTCCTCGATTCTTAATTCAAAACTCGATTCTTTAATTGGTTCTTTATTTTCTTCTCCCGGCACTTGATAAAAAGCAATGTCACTACTATCAAACACCGGTGTCATATTTCCGTTTTCATCTGTGTTAAATCTTGAAGCGCTAGTGCTTACATACACTCTTTTTCTTCCTATAGATATTTCATTGTCTAAACTATCAAACGTTCGATCGATCGATAAAATATTGTCTATAGCGTTGTGATATATTGAAATTCCATACGGGCTATTGATGTCAATGTTGTTTACTATAGTTGTCTTTAATATTCCAAATTTTGGTATTGGTGAATCGGTTTTTATTTCTTTTAGATCATCTTCGATTTGGATCTCTACACCATCATCACTAAATTTCGAATTATAAATTACATAATTATCGTTTTCATCTAAAAGATGGGTGTTAATTGTTATTACTTTTCCATTTCTTCCAAATTCTTCATTCCAAAATAAGACTTCTGCAGGGACACTTTCCCTAGTACTTAAAATGACTATGTTCGGAGCTTTTATGTAATTTATCCTAAGCTTATTCTTATCTAAATAAGGGACTATTGCTCCGGTACCTAAAGCTTCTACAAACTGCATTAAACTATTACAATTATATAAAAAATTATTCTGCATCAATGTTTTATCAATTATCTCTTGAATATTTTTTTTATTTATCGTTATTTCCAGCTTTTCATTAAAAAAGAAATCACTCAAATCTCCACAACTCTGATTAGCAATTGAGAGTGATTTCATTTCTATTTTGTTTTTTCTTTTTCCATTATAAATATAGTAACTGTGTTCTTTGGTTTTCCCTTTAAATATTTTTAACCATTTTTCTATGCATTTTTCATGGTTTTCGTCTATTGCGTTTTTGTACCCTAGCTTTGTTATATAATCTTTAACTACTTTATTCACATTATTGCTCCTTTCTAATTTATTTGTATCAATGCTCCCATATACGGCTCCGTGCTATATTCCTGCGCGTCTAGGCTATCAATGTCTTGTTTGCCATCATCTAGTCTTTTATCATTTGTGTCTTGTTCCCATATGGCCGTTTTGAATGCTGTTATGAGTGGTTCACAGCATTCTAAGATGAAATACTTATTTGTGCTAAACATTTTGCAGTAAAATCTTATCCTGTTTATAATTTCGCCTTTTATCGCGTTGTTAACCGAAATCCCTATATGATTTTCTCTTAGTGCTCTTTCAAATCCTGCTATTAGTGTCTGTTCTGCACTGTCACATCGAATATCAATGATATTAACGCTTGGATATTCTTCTTTTAATTCCAAAATAAAACTAACAAATTTCTCTGTTAGTTCTCTATCATCTATCCTTTTTGGTATTCGTTTCTGCTTTATTGTTCCAAATTTTCTAAACTGATGTGTGAAACCAGTAGCATTAAAACTGTGAGCTGATATGTTTCCACCAAAATCTACACCAACAGTTATAAATTTTAAAGATTTTCTCAATTCATTCGTGTAATTGCCACTTTCATCGATTGCATTCCAATCTTTCATTTTAACTATATGATAATCTTTAAACTCGCAATAGATAAGCCCTTCTGCTACCATTCTTTTTCCAAGTATATCCCTTTGATACCATATACTTTCTTTATCGTATTGGCTTATTATTTCTTGCTTTCTCTGCTCTGATATCGTTATATTATCAAATATAGTAAAATGCTGATAATTGTATCCTCCGACTAATGACCCTTCTTTTTGCTTTTTATCGTATAGGTCAATGTAGTTAGTATATATTTCTGCGTTAGGATTATCAGGGTTTAGATCCCAAAATACTTTTCTGTTTTTAGCTGCCAGTTGTCTATTAAATGCTTCTTTGATTGTATTGTCATGGTGCAAGTTTATTTCTGTTGCTATCCACATTCCATATGAGTTACCTCGTATTTTTTTGTAACTGTCTATTTTACTAGCCCCAGCAAAAATAACTACTTTTTGTTTGTTATTTGTAGAAGGTCCTTGAATATATAGACATTCATTACCTTTATATTTTCCCCAATGTGATTGTCCCCTGAAAATGTATTCCAAACCATAACCATTAGCGTCACCTATATTTAACTTTGCGTTTGCACTAGTCGAGCCAGTAGCTAGATGTATTTTATCAGGGGTGGTTTTCAGCTCATGTGCGAAAGCATATACGTTATCTACTGTTTTTCCGGCACGCACAGCTCCTTCTGCTATATTGAAAATATTATATTGGCAATTTTTAATATACTCTTTATGCTTATCACTGAATAGGTAATCTATTGTTTTCTTTTTACTTATCAGTTTAACCATATATATCCTTATCCGTTTCTGATGTATCTTCTATTTCATCGCTATTGTATATACTCAATATGTCACTTATATCTTTTAGCGCAGAAGATAATTTTTTTATATCTGCTCTATTTAGTATTTCAGCTTGATGTGTTCTACCGAACATATCCATGCCCTTATCTAATTCATCACTAGCTATTGCTATTTTAGATAACAATTTATTTGCGACATCATTTACTTTTATAGCTTGTTCTGCATTTTTTTCTGATTGCTTTTCTATAATTTTTTCTATGGTTTTTGAACTCTTTGCTTTCTCTAATTGGACTTTTTTGGCGTTCCAACCTTTTATAGATTGTTGGACTGAACCATTTCTAGGAATTCCTTTTTCTTTTAAAAAGGCGCTAGCACTTCTGTAATCACCTAACATATATTCTTGTTCTAACTGGTTCCAGTCATATTTTGCCACCTGCCTCACCTACTTTATGTATTTTCTTTCTTTATCGCTTAATGTAACTCCTGAACCTCACATGAGTCGCTCGTCGTGCCCCTGTTTAGTATGCCTTATGGCAAGAAAGGAAGGTGTGATGCTATGAAAAAAGAACTATTGGCACGATTTCCAAATTTCATTACATTTTGCTTCCCTTTTGCAACCTCTGCAATTTTGCTTCATACAAAAAGAGAAGTCATACTTCTCCTTTGGCTTTTTTGATTTTCTCCCAATGCTCTTCTGTGGGAGGCTTTTCTGTTTCATTTAATTCCCTCAATATTCTGTTTAATTCGTTGTATTTTGCAAGATCAGTTGTTTCAAAAGCGTGTATGTAATTTTGACCTTTTTTGCTTAATATAGCTCCATTATGAAGTGAATACTCTTCGTCTAAATCACTATAATCTCCATATACTGCTTTTAATATGTGATGATAACTATATGGGTTCTTTTTTGTTATTTTGAATCCAAGCCAATCTGTTCTTTTTGGTTTATAAATTTTTATCATTTTAACTAAAGTTGGTTTCATCTTTTCTCCTACAAAACAAAAACCGATATTGCTATCGGCCAAGGGGTTAGTTGTGGTTTTGTTTTTTCCACACTATCATTGTCTCACAAAAATCGTATCATAGCGTATCATCTTTCAAAAATTTCTTCTCTTTTTGTATCTTCCATATATTCTTTTACAATGTGGCATTGAGTAATTCACCATCCTAGAAATTTGAGCCCACGTGTATTCTTTTGAATCAACCTCTTTATAATAAACAATTAATTGTTCCACCTTGTCGTATTTTTTTAGAATCTTTAATTCAGCATCAATCCAGTCCATCAAATTTTTTATTTTGTCTTGTATAATAACAATTTTGTCGTCCAAGTCTTTTATTTCTTTTGATGAAACGTATTCAACCAGTCTATCTACTCTCTTCCCTCCATCAACAACAAGTTTAGTGGGGTCGACTGATTGTATCCCCACTTTTGCTTCCAACACCTCTTTATCTTTCAACAACCTATTGAGTTCATTGCTAAGACGTTCTACTTGAAAATTTGCTTCCCTTAAATTCACGCTTACCTCCCATTTTTATTCAACCGAACCACCATTTACTTCTGTTTCCAGCCTAACTCCTCTACTTGCTTGTTTATAAATTGTAATATAGGCAAAGTAATAAATGTTATGTTATTAATTACAATACATTTACTTGTTAAATTAAATTGAATATTTGGCAATAATTTTTTTAAATCATTTTGGCAAGTCAATGCCATCGTCCTTGTTAAATCCTTACATTGTATTGTATCTTCACAATAATCATCTTTTACAAATTCATAAGACCAACCCATTTGTTTTGCCATCTCTTTAGCACTCATCATCTTTACTGCCTTTCAAAAATCATATTTTTTTGGGTCAAATAAATTACCTTGACTATCAACTAAACCAATCATTCCACACCATTTGCATTGATATTTATTACAGATACCACTATGTAGTGGTTCGTTTGGTACTTCTACTAAATTGTATCCAAAACTATGCCACCCTATCTTACATAATATTTTTTTAATTAAGTTCATCATCACAACCACCTTTCGCTTGTTGTAGTTTTTCTAACAAATAATTAAGATGTTCTACACAATCTTTCCAATATATATTATTTTGAATAGATATATTGTCGTAAGGTTCTTCTTCATAATTTCTATTACAAAAACATTTCCATTGATTTACTAATTCAGCACACTCATCAATAGCCTTTTGATTTTGTTGCAATTGTTCCAATAATTCTGTGTTTCTCCGTGTCATATTGATAAATTTCTTGTCTTCCTTTGATATTTCACCATTATCAACTACATTTTGTAATAAATCTCTTTCAAATCTTAATTGATTAAAATATTCACCACTTCTCAAGTAGTCTAATTGTTTTTTCAAACTTGCATTTTCCTTTTCTAGGAAACTTGCGTATGCCGCATAATCAACATCACCGTTGCTTTTAACAAAATCCCTTCTATTCATTATTCATCACTACCTCCTAAAATCCTGTCTTAATTGCCATATAAATAATTGCTAAATCTATTGTTGAACCAAATAATTGAGTAAAAAAATTGTATTTTTCTATTTTTATTTCTTCTTCACCGTGCTTTGCTAAATTTATTCCTAACAATAGTGCATGCATAATAATCATTGTAAAAAAATATCCATTCATTCTTTTTCTCTCACCTCTAAAAGGTAATTGGTCTTGTCTATTACTTTCATTGTTTTAACATTAATCCTCCTCTGTTATTTCTTTAAATATTTTTTCATCATATTCTGGCAGTGATTTCAAATAATCTTTCATTTCTTGAGGCATTTTGTTCCACGCTGTTTTATTTTTTACACTCATCAATTCAGGAAAAGCAATCCTGTACCAATCTAAATCGCCCTTTAGTTCATAAAAATTATTCCAATTTGGCAAATATTCAAACGACATTATTTTAGAAAAAACTGTTTCAAATTTTTCTTCATCTATTTTTTTGTTGAATAATGATAATTTTGCACTATCAATTTCATAACAGAAAATGCATTTCGAAACAGCTTCGCATCGTTTTATTCCATAACTTCCAATGACTGCGTTGCTTCCAATGACTGCGTTGCTCCAATTGACTGCGTTGCTTTCATTGACTGCGTTGCTTCGATTGACTGCGTCGCTCCAATTGACTGCGTTGCTT
>CARZYU010000004.1:0-6130 GCA_949113215.1 uncultured Bacilli bacterium
AATATCCATAACTCCAGCTAGCTCCTCCTTCATCATAACCAGACCAAATCACGGTTCCTGACACTGTAGAAGGAATTTCAGCCCCTGGTTTGTCTCCGTATACTCCGATATCATAAGCATGATCCCCTTCATCAGGACCTCTCGTAACAACAGAGTTTGGAATTTTTGATTTCAGCCATTCAATTGGATCTACTATTATGTTCCCTTCCATTCCCGCATTTCCTACACTAGGGCTTGTCGTCACATTCGTTGTCCGCCCGATGTAATTATAATGATCCTCTTTTTGCCATTTGGCCAGCGTTTCTATTTTGTCAATAGTCTTTTGAACATCGAAAGGGACCTCTTCTTCCCCCTCCTCTGTCTCACCTTGATCTTCCTCTTCGGTTGGGTCTTCAAATAGATTATTATTTTTTTCATCTGTAATAAAGTCTGGAGCATAATTTTGAACGAATAAACTTGCCGTAATTAAATCGATATCAACACTAGGATACTTTTTCTTTACCTCTTCTAACTTTTTATAGTACTTGTCCTCATCTTCTTTATTCTCAAAGGATAAATACATTCTTTCCCCTGAACTTCCTAAATTTCTGTTCGTTGTTTCAAAAATTCCAAACATACTAGTAATCCAAGTAGGTAAAACAGATAATAATCCGGCAATTAAAACAATGATAATGATAGGAACTACTAAGAAAGGTAGTACTGGTAAAATGGCACTTACGATTCCCTTCAATGCGACAGATTTTGCCTTAGATAATAAAGGATTCTGCTCTTTTGTCTCTCCCCCTTCGCTCGGAGAAAATAATTTCGATAACATATCTTTTTTAGAAGGTAAAATACTCTTTCTTGGTTTTGCGTGACTTTGTTGTTTTTCCGCTTGGTCCTTCTTTGCTGCATGATCAGACGGCTGCGTTCCATTTCTCATTCGATTGTTTGGAATATTCAAGTTCTGTGATGGATTCTTCTTAGCAAAAAAAGAGGAATTTTGGTTCCCCTGTAACTGTTTCCCTAAATTAGCAAAATGATTGGTAGAAGAACGAAAAGGATTCTTAGAAAAAGAATTTCCCTGTGTTTTCTTACTGTTTTCATTTGGCTGTTTTTTCTTTTCGTTCATCTATCATCACCTCACTTCTTTTTAATTATTTTTAGAAACCTCCACCTGTTCCAAACGATTCTAACTCTTCTGGAGTAACTACTACGTTAATTCTCATTCTTCTGCTACCACAGACGAACAAAGCTTCTCCTTGAGAATAACCTTTAATACTATCTCGCTCATTGTCATTTAAGTCAATTAACATGGATAAATCTTCGACTGCCTGTTTTCTAAGTCCCATTACTAAGTAATAAGATGCATTATCGAAGATTGCCTTTCCCTGTGTAATAATGGCAGGATCACAGAAGTCCGTTGGCTGCTGAGTAATCATGATCGTACCTGTATTATACTTTCTGGCACGTCTTTGTACTTGGGCTAAGAAATCAGCTCCTTGTACGTTATTATGTGCTAATAACACATGGGCTTCATCTACCATTAAAATAGTGTTCACTTCAGGATTTAAGCAAAGTCCCCAAGCATACTTAAGTACGTTAAAGAACAAAGCATTTCGAATATTCTCATCAGCATTCATCAATTCCTTGATGTTAAACACCATGAATTCACTGTCGCTTGTAACGGTCGTATGTCCATCAAAATAGAATTTTAATTCCTTTGTCAATGGACGAATTTTCAATTCCAAACGTTCCATAACATCGCGTTCATGAGTCTTATCGGTCATAGATAATAATCTACCTTTGATCGTCGCATAAACGTCTGTAAAAGTTGGATAATCATTTGGACCAAACTTCGTATAATCACTATCAAAGTTCATTCCAAAACGTTTGTAAGTATCAATCACAACTTCACTAAATAATGTTAAGACATCTTCCTCAATATCTGGACTATAATAATGATTGTAATGTACGCGTAAGAATTGCATATCCTACTCCCTGTTTTAACTCTTCTGTATCCGCATCCAAAATGACTTCCAGTGGATTGATCATACCGAAATCTCCACCTTTTCCAAGATCGATAACATCTCCATCGAAACTGTGAGCCATTTCAGCAAGTTCATTTTCGGGATCGATGATGACAATTTGACATCCATTACGGATATGTCCGCGAAGGAGTAATTTCGCTGCTGTTGATTTACCAGAACCAGAGGTTCCAAGCATAATCATGTTGGCATTATTACGGTTATTTTCTTTTTTGATTTGATATAAAAATTGATTGAATAAAATGACACCACCAGAGAAATCAACACCTAATAAAGTAGATAATCCTGGATCCTTAATACTGTCAAAAATAAAAGGGTACATTGCGGCAATGGTATTGGAAGGAATTGGTGTACCAATCCTTTCTTCAATATCCTGTGATGGAAAGATTGGAAGAACTGATTTTAGTACTTTTTCTTGTTCAAAACGAAGAGATACTGCTTTTAACTGCATCGCATCCAAATAGTTTTTTACATTGGTCTTTTTTAATTCCAGTGATTCCCTACTATCTGCTGTGATCATGATATGAAGCTGAAAATCAAAGATTCGAGACTGCGTTGCAGCTAACATCGAAACAAAATACTCCAAGCTTTCTGCATCCTGACGATACCTTTCTTGTAGCGTTTGATCCTTCTCTTCGACATACTTTTGTCGCAAATCAGCAATCTGACGATTCAACATCTTAGACATTGTAGAAAATGGAACAGGAATATGCTTTGCCACTACTTTAATTCCAGGCATACTGGTTAGAGATGATAAATATCCAGGTCCAATTACCTTTGGATAAGAAATAATCGATAAAATCGTCGCATATTTATCACTAATAAAGAAATCACTTGGATTAAATTGTAGTCCTTTTGGTGCCAATTCACTTTTTAAGTTCATACTCATACAGGCATCACCGTCCCAAATTCTGTTGTCGTTCCCCCATTTAAGAAATTATCTAGAATGATTCGTAAGTCATCATTACTCGTTTGACTTGCATTTAGTCCACATCCCGCTAAACCATTGATTAAAAGACGAATTTTCTTTTGAATGGCTTCCATATCTTTCTCTTGAAATAGAATATAATATTCGGTATCTACGACATTATTGGTAATGAAAGAATTACCCTTTTGAATATCTTGATTAATCAACTTACGTACCTTCGGATTCGTCGTGCTGTTATAAAGAAGTTGTAACTGAGACATATAGACAGAAATATCGACTGGTCGATCAGCTACTACTAACCAAAATTCAAAATCGATCATATTATAGAAATTCTTTAATCCTGTCATCATATTTTCTTGCGTTACTGCATCCAAAATGAAAATGTTTTTAGGAGCTACTTTCACTCCAGAAACTTTCTTATTATGATCACACAGAATCATTCCATTTTGAATCGACTGAATCGGCAACCAATCCTCTGTATACTTACTTCTTAAGTTCGTCATCGCCATCGTTTGCACACCAACCTTTCCAAACCAATTTCTGATTTGTTCTAAAAAACGTTATCATTTCCGTAATTGCTACCAAAACATTATGATAATAAGGAATTGGCATTACCAATAATCCTGTTACCAAAGCGGGAAGTAAAATTAATATTGTAATCACCGTTGAATTTGTTGGAATAAACATCAGCATTATAAAGGTAATCGATAGTCCAATCAGGAACAGGATCAAATCCTGTTTCCTGAAAATACTAAAGATTAAATTTCCCCGCTTGGTATTTGCTGGAATTATATAATTATTCACGCTATATCACACCCTTTATATTTTGAAATCTTTACTTTTGTCTACGTCTTACTGTAACGCGAGAAACACCTGGTTGATGAGTCTGGGTTGGTTGGCCAGCGCCTTGCTCTGAACCACTCCTTGATCTCATAACAGCTTCCGCCGCTCTATCAATTTCCGGTTTTACTTCATTGTAAATTCTATCAAAATCTTTACTTGCAGCCGTTGCCTTAGGATTAATACCAGGATCAGCAGTTGGAGACCAATTATCCTCATTAAATCTATGATTAACACCATCTCTACGGATTTCCTCACGTAATGTTGGATTAACACGATACTGATCTCCAAGTTTATTTGCCTTATCGTACCAAGACTTTGCTTTGTTATAAACAATACGTTGATCATCCATTGCTTTACTCATTTCCTGTAATTTATCCTGACTTACAACACCACTCAGACGAGCCTCTTCGTAACGACGTTGCATTGCATAATAAGCAGCCTCTTGGGCATACATATTATTTTTGGCCGTCTCTATAGATCCTTGTGTCACACCTAATCTTCTAGCAGAGGTTTGCATAGCCCTCCGATTTTCAAAGTCTGCAAGACGGTGGGCAATTCCACCTTTCGCATTTCTATCACCAGTTCTGATTTGTGCTGCTAAATCACGACCAACTCCCCAACCACTAGGTCCTTGTTTTCCTTGGACTGCTGCAGTTGAAGCAGCATCTGCTCCAGCCATAAATCCACCTAAAGCTCCCATTAAGCTCCTAGTTCCTATTAAACCTGCTGCTCCAGCTAGCATACCGGATATTCCAACACTGCCTGGACCAGGTTTGATACCCAAAATATCTTTAACAAATTTAGGAGCTTGTTTTAAGAAGAAAAATAAACCAATAGTTAAAAATATAAAGAGAAAACTAGCTCTACTATACCCTATTATGTTACTAAGAGTTGGCAATAAATTATTTATCACCTCTTTAAGTATAAAAATTCCAAAATAGATTGTACCCAAAGTAAGTAATAAACTTAAATATGTTGAAGTGAAAATTTTAATAAAATTAGCAAATGCACCATCTTTACTAGATTTAGGATCTACATAACTGATAATAGGGATTGGGGCAAGCATTCTTAAAATCAGTAACTTAAAAGCACGTATTGCAACGTCGATTGCAAATCCCACTAAAATTATCAATAAAATTGCCCCGCTAATTGTTGGCATGAGCCAAAAATAATCAAAAAGGAAAATGCTAGAATTACTAGGACATTTTGTATTTATTGCGTCAACTGCTTCTCCTACTGTAGAAAACTCTCTAACAGCGTCTTTCACCTTTCCATTTTCTATATGACTACTATTTTCCTCACATGCAGGGTTATAGGTGAAGTATCCTTGATACATTGTCCATGCTACAGTATCACCTATACTTTGAGTATTGACGGAACCATTAAATTGATCTCCTACCTGATTATCATCATTTGTAATTTTATAACCAATAATCAATTTAGGTAATACTGGAATTGCCTTTTCCTGAATTATCATAAGCTCTTTATAAATATCATCTACAAAAACCAGCATAACGAGCATCCCCACAACACGAATTACTATTTTATCCGTCCCTCGTTGCTTGTCTGTTAAAATATCAGGATTTACTAAAGCATTAATGAGGGAAAGGGCTAATTTAAATAACATAAAGATACCCAGAATTACGTATACTCGTTGTGCAAATGCTTCAACCGTTTCATTAGTAATTAGCTCAGCTCCTGCTAAATCAAAAATTCCTTGTAATACAATTGATATTAACCCATAAATTCCTTTATCTATGTTACCTAAAAGCCATCGAAAGGCTATTTCAAGAAAGCCCACAGATCTCACCTCCTCATTTTTTATTTAACTCCACATAATGGATCATTTACTTTTATATTCGTATTATCACGAAGTATATTAAATAAAATTTCAATTATCGTTGGCAATAAAAATATAATAAGTGCTATTATAATTCTTTTTATAAATTTACCCTGTGCTTGTTTTATAGCTTTTTCATCAGAAGCCAATACAGCTTTTCCAAAATCGAATACACCCATTACGATCAAAATAATTGGTACTAATATTTTAATCCAATCAAATATCTTTTGAAATTCTTGAAACAACGCTTGTTCCTCTGGATCATTGCAATTAATAACATCTGCTTCTCCCAACATTTGAAATCCTAAATTAGCGTAAAGTCCATCACTAAGTTGAACTAGTTTATCAAATATTTCATTTAATTCTGCTCGTTCTTTCTCGGTCAAATTGGTGCTTTTATTTACCTGCTCTATTTTGATCTTAAGTGCTTCCTTAACTGCATTTATTGTTTTATTCCACTCTTCGACATAATCTACTAATATATCCGTATAG
>CARZYU010000004.1:6145-8513 GCA_949113215.1 uncultured Bacilli bacterium
TTCTACAGTAATTTTTTCTGCTTTTGTATCTGCGATAGGGTATGCAACTTCATCTAGTATTTTTCTTCTATATTTCTTTTCCAATTCTCCATACTTTTTCTTTACATCGCCTGATAATTTTCTGCATTCATTACTTTTCAATTTTTTGTCAGTATTATAATTGGTCCAAATGTCGTGTTTGTCGTCAAAACACACAGTTTGTCCTATTAAAGATTCCCATCCAATGGCTGCCTCCCAGCAATATTGCGATATTGGCGAATCCGATAAAACAAACACATACACACCACCAGTTAGAGAAATTGCTGTTTTGTGAAGCAAAAACATATATTGTTGACTGCAGCCCAATTCATTAAAATTCAGATAATGCTCCAAATTTTCCCAAATCAAAGTATTTTTGCGAGTCGAATTATGTTTAAATTCCCATGAGTGATTTCCAAGCAATTTGTTCTCTTCCATAAATTCATAATATTTTTGTCCATTATCGTTTAATACAAATTCTCCATTGGGGTTAATATTTAAAGTCAAATCCACTGTTTTATGATCCGAAGAATACTCATTAGTCACTGTTCCTGTACAAAACTGGTTTTTGTTGGGAATATATTTAGGTGAATCAACTAACTCATATATTTTTCCTGTAGTTTCATCTCCAGAATTATCATAAAAATATGGAGCACCACTCTTAATATCTAACCCTTTGGGACATTCCTCTCCAGTAGCATACTTTGTTTGAACCTCTGGATCATTAAATGGACGAACTCTAAAAGGATTGGCAACCCAAGAAGTTGTACCATCATGTGGATTTAAGTATACTGGCATTCCATTATTTTCTCGTACATTGTTTTTATAATTATAACCTTTTCTAATATAAATTGTTTTTTTCATTGATTCTGGTGCCGCAGAATGAACATACTCACATTTTTTTACGATCCAATTAGTACTATTCTCTGTCCAATCATAGTCATCTTTCTCCAAGCTATAAGCATTTACTGATTTGGAACGCAGCAAATCACTATCAAAAATGCAACTAATCCAAGTTTCCAATTACTTTTCTTCATATTTTCTTCACGCTCCAAACGACAATAAACCTACTTTAGATTATAGCATAAAAAAAATAATAGTAAAATGGTTTTTACTATTATTATTCTTCTATTGTCTGATTTGTTTTTCCAGCACATTGCCAACAAGCTTGCCAAGAATCACCCTTGATATTCCCAGCACTTAATAGGTTCATAACAACTGTTACAATCGTTACTACTAAGAATACAGCTACTGCTGAAATAACACGTTTGATTAACATACTCTGAGCAGCCTTTACCGCTTTTTCATCACTTGATAACACAGCTTTTCCTAAATCAATTGATCCCATAATGATTAATAAAATTGGAATACCAATTTGAATGATTGGCAATACACCATTCTTCACAATTAAAACAATAGAATCTAAGTCTTTACATGGATTCGACACTGAAGCACAATCTACTAAAATTTGAAACATTTCTGCTACCTCTCTTTCTCTCTAGTTCTATCATAAAGCAATTTATCAATTATTGTCAATCATCTAGACACTGCTTGACAATTAAAACTTAAATAGTCCTAAAATTTTATTCTTTTCTTCTTTGTCTTCTTTTTCTGGAGTAACAACACTCAACTTCACTAATAAGTCTTTAAAAGCATTGGTTTTCTCTCGATCATTCAAAGGAGGAATGTTATAGAATACTTTTGATTTGGATTCGTATTCAAAGTCCATGATGTCTCCATTACTGAGTAAACTTTTATTTAGGACAATCTTCTTTCCTCTTAATTTCTCAAAGATTTTACGATCCCTTGCCATCAATTTATTTAATTTAATAGAAGTTGGTTCAATTAAGTATAGAATATCGTTACAACTTCCTTCGGAATCATCCGAATCATTCAAGTCAATTAAGATAACATCTACTTGTTTTGCTTTTAAAATTTCATTTGCTAGTTGATCCTTCGTTGTAGAGATCATATTCTTATCTCGAAAGTAGGTAAAATCTCTTCTGCCAATTTCCATCGCTATGACATTCATACCATAGCTCTGCTCTAGTTCCTTCTTTAACATGTAGATCAAAGTCGTACTTCCAGCATGATCAGTTACGTTCTTAATTCCAATAATATGCGTTCCAGATTGTACTTTTGCAACTACGGTATCCGATAGTTCATTTAATTGTTGAATATGGGCAACATCGCGATAACTATTTGGATGATCCATCAAATAACGAATTCCTTCCAAATTGGTTGTAAAGTTATAGATTCCCATAGAGATAACTTTCGTCAAATAAGAAGTTGCTGACGTTTCTGGATCATTTGGTAAAACCAAAATGATTTTTTCTACATCTAAATTCAA
>CARZYU010000004.1:8523-11251 GCA_949113215.1 uncultured Bacilli bacterium
CATGATAATCTTTGATCGCTGTAATATCTAAAATCATTCGTCCAAAGAAAAA
Source organism: uncultured Bacilli bacterium (assembly GCA_949113215.1). Classification (GTDB taxonomy): domain Bacteria; phylum Bacillota_I; class Bacilli_A; order RF39; family UBA660; genus CARZYU01. The sequence continues at coordinate 8,576 of CARZYU010000004.1, forward strand.
GTTTTTAAAATTATCGACCAATTCGTCAACTTCAAACTCTCCATTTAACGATTTGATAACATCGATGTCTAGCTGCGCTAACATCGGTTGTAATTTATTTGAAATGATTACGTTCATTCTTTCACTTCCTTTTCTATTGGCACAAACTTGATCCAGTACCTAATTCACTGTGATTTTCTGATGGATATAGTACCCTCGTATCTCCTCTTACGTTAAATTGTGTTGCAATTGCCTGAAAGATATTTTGAATGATTGGCACTTCAATATTTACGAAAGTCACTACGGTATAATAAGATCCTTGTAGAGCTGTCTCTGTCGTATTTCCATTCTTTGGAGGAATTGAAATATGTCGCATGACACAATATCCTCCCTGGGTATCACAAAAATATTCATCTGCAAACTCATCCGCAACATGATTCATGTAATTATTGGATAATTTATAGTGCTGTGAATCGATGTATTGATCAATCCTACTTCTCATCGCAGAAGACTTATTACAGTCAAATCCTTCGTATTCTTCAATATAATTTATTATTTCATTTTTGACACGAAAAGCTTTCGTGTAGTTTACACTGAAAGCTAAATATCCGCTCAATAAGGCAATCAAAAATATTACAATTGCAATGTTTACTGTTCCTCCGACAGCATCACGCATAGTCCATCACCTCTTCTAATTATTGTGGTAATCTAGTAGTTTGATTTGTTTTATCTGCCGTTGCATCATTCCATGCTCCTGTAATCTGGTTTTGAATTGTAGGCCACATTAACCAGAAAAAGGCTAAAACCGCTCCAATCGCAATGATGGTAATAACGGTCATATTTAACTCTCCATTCGCTTCTTTCATTATTGAATCGCTCCCTTCTATCTTACTTTTTTAGTATATCATTTTCTAAAGTTTTTACGCAAGGTTCTTAGACATTCGTTTGACATTAGAACATGTGCATCATTGACATAACAATGACTAACATAACTCCAACACCTGTTACAATCAACATGATGTGGGTTAAACTTTCCATATGCTCCAAACGTTCTTTGTATTTTGTTTCTCTTGCTTTGCTCTGTAAACTTGAAACAGATTTGGAAAACATCAACAAGCGTTCTTGTTTCTTTTCCTGTCCTCCAAGACCGAGACGATAAAGAAGACGCATCATTCTCATCGAATCACGTACCGGATATTCATTAGCAAAATCCATATAAGGTTGGATACTCGAATCTCCGGCATTGATCTTCTCGATCATTTCTCTTAGTCCTGGTTTAAAAATATCTGGGGCATCGGCAATACTACGACCAATAGCTACTGGTACGGTGTAATGCTGAATTAAAATTTCAAGTCCCTTTAAATAGTATGGCAGCATGAGATCAATTTCATGTAAATGTTGCTTGTAATAACGTTGTAATTGGAAGTATGGTAATTTGAACATGACTACCCCTACAACAAACGTTAAAACGACATTGATTAAAGATAGATCAGATAAGAAGATAAAGAGAAATAAAATGGCAACTAAGAAAGCATACATGAATCTCTTTTTAAACAGTTCTTCGACGTTGACATTATCTCCATACTTTGCATGAAGTAAGAATTCATAATCTTCCTCCATCAATTTATTGGCATATTTTTGGTTGTCTTCTACAAACTTTTTGGTATCAATTGTCTTATTGTAAATAAGAACGAAGATAATTAAGGCTCCAACGATAAATATTTCCATTATTCTACACCTACATTCTCGTTATAATATTTTTCTCCTTTGAGAAGAAAATAACTATTGACGATGATAATCGCATGTAAAATAATTTTGACTAAAATATTTTCCACCAAAGCAATGTAACTTTCCCTACCAAGTAAGTACTGCGTTAACATGACAAGTAAATATAACATGATACCATATTGTAAAAACTTCCGATGGAATGTTGCTCGATCGATTCGATCACGGTAAACACTTTCTACCAACATATCGATATCGAGCTGCATGTTTTCCAAACTCTCTCCAGTATCTCTAGCACCTTCCTTAGTGATCTGTAAGAACAACTGATGCATGTTTTTTACAATGAAATAGGGATACTTTTCGTTCATGAACTCTAAAGATTCATCAATACTACCATTTTGATAAGCCATCTCAATCATCCGATTGACATCAGATAAAATTGGTTCTTCCAAAATTCCTGAGGAAACAACTCCTTCTAGAGATTTAACAAACGACTGGGTCGTGGCAAATTCCATAATGGTATTGGTCGTATAAACTTGAACTTGTTCAAAAACAAACTCACTATAGATTCGTTTACAACGCAAGAAGTCCAAATAAGGAACAAAGGCAATGACGACTAGAATATAGATAAGGGATACGATAACATTATAAAAATACAAATACGTAACCACTGCGGTAAATCCACCCATAATGAGTACTTGTACCACATAATCCTTCGCTGTGTACTCTTTTCCTAACTCCTTCGTCTTTTCTCTTACTACTTTAAAAGAATATGGAGCGTATTTGTCGTAGACCGCTTGTACTTGTTCAATAATGAACTTAGAAACATTACTTCCTTTGTAATTACGATAAAGGAGAATGACCAAAGCAATTGCAATTAACAAAAATAATTCCATACTCTCACCTTCCTTTCCTACTAAATCAAATCTTCTTGGGGTTTAGAGACTATATTATTCACAGGGATTGGTTGGT
>CARZYU010000004.1:11261-25289 GCA_949113215.1 uncultured Bacilli bacterium
TGGTTCAATGGATCAACCATTGTTCCTTTTGCTTGAATCTGGTTCCATTTGATTCCCTGATTAGCTAAATACTCCTGTAAGTACTTACTAGGCTCATTCTGAACGGCCTCTTTTTCAAATGATTTTCGGTATAGTGTTCTGGACTGTGGTTGATTGTTTTCATCCACATAGAATTCCACAACTTCATCAATTTCACGATGGAATTTTTGATATTTCTGACTATAATAAGCCTTAATATGAACACCAATTTGAATGTAACGATAGATCGTATTTAAGAACTGATTGACATCCAAATCAGTCTCCATCAAGCTATACATACGGTAAGGAATCGCCGAAGCTTTATCCGCATGAATGGTGGATAAAATGTTATGTCCTGAGGAAATCGAGTTACGAACCGCACTCACTGCTTCCGCACTACGTACCTCAGAAAGTAAAATCCACTTTGGATTTTGTCTCATACAGGTAACCAATACATCCGTATAGCTTGCTACATTGTTCGTTTTCATCGCTACGATGTCCCGCTCTGGGAAAATGCGATCCAAATGAAGTTCCAGTGTGTCTTCAATAGTAATTAACTTTTCGTTCTCTTTGGTATGACTGGCTAAATACTTGACGAATTCGGTCTTACCAGAGCCAGTTTCTCCACTGACGATGATGTTACAGTGTCCTTCGACACACTTGATCAAAAAGTCGTGAATATCAAGGGAAATGTAATCTTCGGCCAACAACTTTTCCTTCTCCAACCGAATCTTGGCTGGCGTTTTACGAATTACCATCGCAATCCCATTTGTTGCAATGGTCTCATGGACGAAGTTCATACGAAGCTCCGTACTTTCTGCATCCAAGAATGGCTTGGCGTTGTTGAACGTCGTCCCCATGACGTTAGAACATTGAAATGCTAATTTTTCAACAAAAGCATTCGTTGCACCCTCTATTTTTGTTTTCACATTACCCTTCGTAAGAGAACGAATCCAGATTTGTCCATCGTTACTATATGAAATATCGGTAATATCATCGTCCTGTATCAACGGCAGAAAAGGACCGAAGTCCAGTTGATCAAAGATATTTTCTCTCAAGTTAACCCACTCCTATCCTTTTCAAACTTTTACTATTGTGTTGCTGTTCCGTCTGCAGTCCAAACTGTAACACGATTGATGAAATCACGAATATCGTTGCTACTGATTTTAACTTCTCCTGGTTCCTCTTTTAAACTCTCTGCGGTTGGAACTGGAATTAACGTTGTATCATAACTGCGTAAATATTTTGCTTTTTGAAGTAAAATGAAGTAATCTTCTGGAACAGCGAAAATCATCATTGCTGGTGTTCTTTGTTCTTCCATATTAGCGAAAACAGGTTGTCCATTTCCATCTTTTACCGATAAGATCTTAACGTTTTCAATCAACTTTCCAACCATAACTTTATTTTCATTGTTGTTTTGTTGATTTTCATCACGATACATTGCTTTCAAATAAATATCCACATAGTTGTTTGGTAACATCGAATTACCATAAGATAAATCCATATTCAAAGCAAAGTTATAAAGAACGTATCCTTCTGGATAATCAAGAATAGCAGATGCTGCTAACTGTTCTTTTTCGACGACACTTCTTGAGTAGAACAAACTTCCTGCTGGAATGACACTATCTGATTGGCTGTATTTATCTACAATGTCATTTTTGTTTCTCAATACTCCTCCTGTTAACATAGCAGGCGGAACTTCCATCGTACCAATCATATCCTCTGTAATTTGTGTTCCTGGATTGATGGTTTCTCTTGCATATGGTACTAAAATTGGGTTAACTGCAGCTCTAACACGTGCATTGTAAGCTACGTATAAAATGATGACTGCGAGTAAAACACCGACCACCGTTACCGTGTTTTTGTTGGTAAAAAATTTCTTTACTCCAACGATAAAATTATTCATATCTTTTCCCTTCTTTCCTCTTTATAGATTTCTACTTAGCGTTAGCTTCCTTATAAGCTTGGTAATATTCCCAATAACTAATTCTGCCATCACGCAGTAGAGTCTCTACAATATCATTTTTATCATACTTCGTTTCCAAGATCGCGTCAATATTTGTTGTGATAGGAACGTTCGCATTCTTCAAACTTGACGTCGTATTTGACTCTACCTTGACACTTACCTTAGGAGGAGTCTCATTGATGTCATAAATTTTTATCTTATAATCTCTATCTTGCGCAACCGATTGTGAGAAACGTCTTGCAAAACTATCTGCAAAACTTTCCCGATCAATTCTCACTTGTCCTGTCATACTGTAATACGTTACGTCAACCGCATCAAACATAGAAGCTTCGGTTACTTCTTTCAACAAATAATAATCGAGCTCACTTCCTTTGGAATACTCCTGGATAATGTTAAAAGTCAAAAGTCCAGCAACTCCTAAAATAATAACTCCAATCGTCAACATCGCTTTATTCATCTCTTAACACCTCCTACTCCATAATCATGGCACATTGTTTTGTTAATGGATCATAATTGTTACATCCAATCTGTTGTGCATCTCTTGTAACAAATCCTGCATCATCTAAGAATTTACTTTTACAAATGAGGATTCCTGTTTCCGTTCTTTTATCACAATTCAAATCTTTATCTAAATAATTCTGTTTCTTTGAGGCATTGTAAGAACGAATTTTTTTCATCGTACTAGCAGTCAAATTTAAAGTATAATCAGGAGTCTCACCTGTATTATCTCCCGTATCATAAATGTTATAATTTTTCTTTTGAATATCTTTCGTCAAAGCAATTGGATCAATGATATAAGGTTTCTTGGAAATTTTTAATTCTGCTTCATTCGAAGGCCCTGCTAACTTTTTTGCACTCTCACTCCAATTCCATCTTGGATCTCTTCCATGATGAACATTAGTTAGATCGATTGGACGGAATACAAAGTTGAGTCCATTGTTATAGAATCCTGGTCCTGATAATGCATAGAAGCAATTTACATCGAAATTCCATCCTAAGAATCCTAAATTGGTAAGGGTTGTATCAATGTTATCTGGATCTTTAGCATTTGGCACTTTGGAAGCATCCACTTTTCCTTGATCAAACTGAGTTCTCCAATTCCACCACTCTTCATTTGTTGTCAGAGAATTTAATGCCGTATAGAAATTATGTCCTCCATACACCAATCGATCTTTGAATGGTAACTTTGAACTTGCAATCGATCTATATTCTACTCTTCCACTTGTCTGCTCACGATAGGCTTGCGGAAATTGATACGTGATAATTGATTTTGCAAGTTCTGACCTTCCGTTATTTCTAGATAAGTATACGACTTGCTCACTATATTTCTCTTGAGAAGATAATTTTACTTTCCTATTTTGTTGTCCTTTGTCACTTGTTCCATTGGTAATCGCCACATCGTAAGTACTATAATTATCTGCTGCATCTTTTTTCGCATTATAATAGTTTTCTACTGCCTGTTTTTGATTATTGAGCCAATCAATAAATAGTTTATTTCTTTCGTCTAAAATTTTTTGGGCTTCTTGTTCGCTCGTAACAGAACCAGGTGTAGTAGAATTCCAATGACAGTCATATTGGCATTCAGCAGTTCCAATAATATTAACACCATTTACATCTTTACAAATATACTTTTCAGATACAGCATCAAATTTTGGTTTATATTCTGTTTCCCAATAGTGTTCCAATGAAATCAATGACCTTTCGTCACATCCGCTAAGATCAAGAGTCCAACCAGCAGGTCCACTCGTTTCCACTATCTTTTTCAATTTATAGTTTCTATTCTTATAACTTAATAGTTTATTTTGAGAACCATAAACTTTGTTATAGCATTGATTGATACACTTTTGAGAATACTTCCCTCCATCACACTTCTGAATACAAGAATCAAATTCTTCATTTGGCCCAGCAGAAACTGTTGATCCATTTAATCCCTTACAATCCAATAAAGGAACTTCTACACTTGGTGATGTTGGTACTTCAAGTATATCAACTTCACATTCCGCTTTTGTATTTACGGTAATATCATACCCAAATCCAAGTCCAGCAGTTAAAGCAATTGGCCGATTATAGGTGATTTCAATTACTTCCATACAATAAAGATCCGCTTTCCCAACATTTCCATTGTAATCATCCTTATAATTATAAGAGCCAACTTTCTTTTGTTGGACATAAGAAGCTTTTTTCAAATCGTTTTGTTCTTTTGTACACTGAAGTATTTGTTTTTCATTTCTTTGATTTTTTCCAGGAGTAACTCCATCAAAATAGTCTAATGTTCCAAAAAACTCTCTTGAAATACGATTACGTAGAATTGCAAAATTACCATCGTACTGTAAAACATTTGACTTCAATTCTTCAAGACTCAATTGTCCTTGTAAATTTGGTGTATAAGCAACTGGTTTTCTTGATGGAGAAAAAGTGACCAAATTTTTCCCATTTTTTATAGCATTCCATAAAGTATCGTAATCACATTTTCCACCCAAATTAGATGCAAGCAGGTAATTAGGAACTTCTGCAGAAACATCTCGATAATTATCGCCTACATAATTATAACGAATTACAACAACAATACTATCTCGTCCATTTTCATATCTTCCACCTAAATCCACTGTTAAATTTTCCTGAGTAAGTGGAATCTTCATCTCACTATCTGTTCGACCGTTTGAATGAATAATCGTAATATCTGCCACCAGTATTACACCACTGTTAAATAGTGACTTGTCAATGTGACTAAAAGATATATTATCTTGATTAGCACGGATGACAATTTGATTTTTAAAACCGTTAAATTTTCCTAGACAATTTTCTCCTTGAGCCTCAACTCCTTTTGGTAACATAAGAAATACAGCCATTACCAATAATAGATATTTTCTAAAGTTTTTCATCTTCTTCACCCTCCTTTAATTTGTTAAGAATTGCTTCGTATACCTTATCATTTTTCTTTACGTTATAACTAGTAGCTTTCTCACCATCGCGAAGTAATCTACCATCTATTTTAAACTCATAACTTTGATTACTTCCATAAAACCTTGTACAAGTAATTAACGTAATTAACGAATCATCCTTTGTTACATCTACATCATAATGATAGAAGCTATTCTTTTGTGTTGTTTCAATATAAGAACTTTTTTCCTCTTCTACATTTAATTTTGTGGTATCAAAGAAAGAAATTGAATAAATTTTGAAAAGATAATCTCCTGTTTTATTACTATACTGAAGATAAAGGTTCTCTTTTGCATAATCATAATAAACAAATCCCATTAGTTGTTCAAATCTTCTATGGTCTTTATGTTTGATCAGAGGATGAGAAGAAACGTTTTGAATGTTGTGTCCATAAATAATGGTATGATCTTCTAACTTTTCTTTTTGCCAAGAGTTATTCCAAGCATAATTCTCTGTCATTTTATCATCTGCTAAAGTAGTATCTAGAACAGGATAATCAATATCTGTTCCCTGAACTCTAATCCAGCCTAGAACTTCATTATCTTTAAAATATTTCTCTTCTTCTGTCATTTTGCTTATTCTAGATTTCGTTTGATAAATCACCTTCTTAGGAATAAGAAGCAATCCTACTCCTAGGAGGAACAGAATCACTAGAAATCCTAACAAGTAGTACCTTTTCTTCATATTTTCACTACCTAACTAATTTTATATGGATCGTTTCTCGTTCCACTACCATCGTCTATCTTTACATTATTTTTAAACTTTACTTCTAGTCTCATATCGGCGACCATATCTTTACTGATGTAGTGAAAGATATTTCCATCGTAGAGCATTTGATAACGATATTCCTGATTGTTCGAAGAATCCCGATACCAATAACTATAATACCCTTGATTTGGCATATTTGCAAACATGGTAAAGATCGAAGGCGCTACTAAATAAACTTCATAACTCTTCTTTTCTTTTTCTTGTCCATAGAGAATTCTATCATCGTAGATCGAAACCTCTATTTTTTGTTTTTGAAGCAATTTCGTAGAAACGAACTTCTTTCCATCGTTTTCGATTTTAGTTCCAATGTTTCCTTTTTTCGCTGGATCATAAATCGAAGCATTTCCTTCGTCTTGGTATCCTATCATATTATCGACCCCTAAGTTGACCGAACCATTCATGATGGCTGTAACACCCGTTTTGTCCACTTCGGTAATACGGAATGAGTATCCAGAATACGTAAGGTATTCTCCAACAAGACGGGTATTTAACAATTCTTTCTTTTTACCTGGTTTGTAATCGCCAATACGATACGGATGATTCTCTGTTCCATTTCCCGATTGAATATTGGTTCCTTTTTTAAGAGTAACTACTGGTCTTACTCCATAAAGAGATGAAGTATTCACCATATTCGTAGGATAAAATAATTGTCCCATGTAAGTTACTAAGACATTCTCGTTGGTTCTGTTTAAGAGCCATGTTCCATTGGCACTTGCTCCAAAACCACTGCCTCTACCAGTTAAGTTATATTCTGGCAACGACAAGAGTGAAACGAAATAGTTCTTATCACTTAGTGTATTACAAGTCGTTGTGCCAAGATCCGTTATCGTATCTGTACAGACGTTATGTTTTACCATGTGTTTTTTGCTTTCTTTGTTTAAGTGATTGTAAAAGTATTCGTTCAGCCATTTCTTGATATCACTGTTTTCAAAGCTTCCGTCCTTGCTTTCATAGCTCATGCTTCCAACGGGTTGATCGGTCATCATCTTAACAGTTCCATCTTCATTTAAACCAACAATTCTCCATAACATCCCTGAGAAAAGTACATAGTTGTTGTTAACACTTCCTTGGTAATAATTTTGTCCATTGGTAGTAGTCGTCACAATATGGTTTAATGTTTCAACTACATGGATTGTTCTTATCTCCACTCCTTCATTCAAAAGCTTGTCCTTCGCTTTATAGATCACCTGATAAGTTCCTACTTTTGAAGTATCCACTTTGTTTTGCATGGTTACACTTTTGAGGTCCATCTTTCCATCGATGGCATCCACGACGCTTTTAACGCCTGCCTCTTCATAAGTACTTCCCTTTTCTAGGGTCATTTCTTTTTTACCATTTAACGTGATAACGGGTCCTTCATGATCGATGGCAGAAGAAAACCTTCCACAGTGCAAATAAACATACTGTTTCGTTTCCCCATCTTTCACTTCTGTTTTCACCCAGGAATCTTTTAAACTACAAGAATCCTTCGAAAAAGGTGTCTTTAAATCTTCGACGTATTTTTGTTTGTATAACGTTTGCAAAGACAGAGTGTGGACTCCATCTTTTTTCAATACCTTATAATTCACTTCGTAATAACGATTGGCTGCCTTTGCAACTTTTTTTTCAAAGCTAGAAAAAATAACCCTAGGGTAGATCAAAAAGACAACAAGCAAAATAAGAACACCAATTCCGCCTAAAGCAAGTCCTATTTTTTTCCACTGTTTTGGTGTGAAAAAATATTTCTTTACTGATGCTTCTTTTTGATTTACAGCAGACTTTGTTTTCGTCGTTTCTTTTTTCACTTGATTTCCCTCACTTTATATGATAGATATATTTCTTATTACGAATGGTGTATTCTAGTTCTAATTTGGTTGCATTCTTAAGTTCCACTGGACAACTGATATAAAGAATGTTTCCTTGATATTTTTGCCCTACAGCATCACTTATATTTACTACTTTTGTTACATCGTCTATGCTATATTTTATTTTACCATACTGACTTGAAAAGTCAATGAAGGAAACGCCATCTAACCCCTCGGAAAGGAAGCTTAATTCGAGGATCGTTTTCCCTCCTCGTGGGTAAAGAGGAGACTTATTCATCTTACAACCATCGGCACTACACGTTTCGTGATAATAATTGGTAACGTCTTTCCATCCCGCTTGCTCAAATGTGATATGATGAACTTCTGTCGGACGAAACGGAAGCGTAAATCCTTCTCCCCATTTAAATTCTCCTACCGTTTCTATTTTCGAGACATCTTCTACTTTTAATTTGAACTTTCTCGCCTTTAATTCGTTTGCCCCCAATACTTGCTGGTAATAAAGAACGAACCGATCTTTCTCTAAGGAACGATCCACTTCATAAATGAGTAGAACATTACGCGCTTCTCCTGGGGCTAGTTCTTTTTTCTCATAACCATTCCCCAAATCTTTGAAAGCATCGTTATAACGCAGTGTTGGCGTGTAAGAATTGGTACGATTGATAATACGGAAGCGTTCGGTATTTAACATGACGGAATTTCCTGTGACATTTTTAATCGTTGTATCAACAATCAAAAATTGCTTCTTGCTATTCTTTCCTGTCATATAATTTCCCGCTTTGTCTTTGTCCGTCAAATAACTTTTATTGATCTTAATCTGATAACTATTGGCTTGAATGGAACTTCCCTCTTTGTATACTCTATTGACTACTAAGTTATCATAAACAGTAAATCCAAGTAACACCATAAAGAGGACACCTGCAATGATGGTGATTGGAAACGCATGCTCCATATAGAAATACTTAAGGTATCTTGCCTGTTTTTTCACTCTTCTTCGAAATTTGTCTTGGTCGACTTCATAACGAAATTCAAACTCTTCGTTATCCGTTTCTTCGGCGGTTAAAAAAGCTTCTTCTTCAAAACCAAACTTCGATAAGTCAAGTCCAATTGCTCTGATCACTAGCAAAAGTAAAATTATATATTGTGGCATTTTTAAAATGACCAAGACATCTTTTAAGGCAAGTCCTGCTGCTGTAGTAAGTGTATCCAAGTAAGTAAAATAATGATTTAAAACGAGAGCTAAAATGAATAATCCAAAGTACTCAATACAATAAACCAAATAAATTTTAAAAGGCTTCTTTTTATAACGTAATAAGGCAATGATCACTACAAAGATGATGAGTGTTAATAGTAAAATGATATAAAATAAGGGACTTAAATACTTGCCAATTGGTTCTGTTAAAGGATCGTAACTTCCCAAATCCATATAACTTTGTAAAAAGCCCGAAACACTTGTCGTCTTATAAAACAAAAACGCACACATGGCCACTAACAACCAGTGGATCTTTTTAAAGTGCTTAATTAAAAAGGCATACGGTTTCTTTAGTATCATAGGCTACCCCTCCTATTATCTATGTATAGTATACCGTATTACCAAAGAATTGAAAAGCATTTCTTTTTCCCATAAATTACCAAAATAAAAAAGACACGTTCGATTATCTAGTACTTATCGAAAGACTATAATATTTATAGGAGGGCACAAATAGAAAAGAGATTCAAATTAAACGAGATTTTAAATACGTTAGTGATTGGTTTATCAAACAAATGCATGATATGTTGTGAGCGGAAATAATAAATATAGCAAAGGACGTGAGAAGGAATGAAAAATGAAATTATATTATTCGAAAATCAAGAAGTAAAACTTGAAGTAAATATGAAAGATGAAACTGTATGGCTATCTCTAGAACAAATTTCAAAGTTATTTAATAGAGATAGAACAGTTATTGCAAGACACATTAATAATATTTTTAAAGAGAATGAGTTAAACAAAAATAAGGTATGTGCAAAATTTGCACATACCACTCAACATGGTAGTATGAAAGAAAAAACTCAAACACGAGATTTGGATTATTATAATTTAGATGTAATTATTAGTGTTGGGTATAGAGTCAAATCACAAAATGGTGTAGTTTTTCGTAAATGGGCTAATAAAGTATTAAAAGATTATATGATTAAGGGTTATGCAGTTAATCAAAAAAAATTAGAGTACCTTGAAAAAACGATTAAGCTAGTTGATATTGCTGGAAGAATTAATACAGAATTAAAAGGAAGCGAAGCTCAAGATATCATCAAAGTGATAAACAATTATTCAAAGGCTTTAAATTTACTTGATGATTATGATCATAAAAGAATAACAAAACCTAATGGAAATACTAATAACGATAAAATAACTTATGAAAATTGTATGAATGTTGTTGATAAGTTAAAATTCAATAGTGATAGTAATTTATTTGCTCTCGAAAGAGATAAAGGCTTACAAGCTATTGTAGGTACAATATATCAATCTTTTGATGATAAAGACCTATATCCTACAGTAGAAGAAAAAGCAGCTAATTTTTTGTATTTAATCACTAAAAATCACGCTTTTATAGATGGTAATAAAAGAATAGCAGCTACTCTATTCATATATTTTTTAGAATTTTATAATATTCTTTATAAAGATAATGAACAAATCATCGATAACAATACATTAGTTGCAATTACTCTACTTATTGCTCAGTCTAATCCTAAGGAAAAGGATATATTGATAGATTTAGTAATGAATTTCTTAAAAGATGATAAATAATTCTGTTTTGAGGTAATCATCAAAGACTAAAACAACCCGGTTAAAAATAAAGTGAAACAAAAATAGTATCTAACGAAGTAAAATTAGGTATTCTTTTTTATTTTATGGAATTTCTTCCTCTATATCCATCCATTTATTTGATAAAATTTTCCTCCTCTTTATAGAACAAAACACATCCAACGGATGTGCTAATTTTTAAAATTCTTCTTCTCGTTCCAAATAATCATTTCCTTTGTGAGGTTCTTCTCTTAGTAGATCGTTATAATCTTGTTGTCGTAGCACTTCATAGATGACGATCGCACAACTGTTAGACAAGTTGAGAGCTCTTACTTGATCGGTCATCGGAATACGCATACAATGGTCCAAATCCTTCTGTAAAATCTTTTTCGGAATTCCTGTGGATTCTTTTCCAAAGATAAAGTAGAGATCATTTCCCTCTTTATTTTGATAATCAAAACTAGTATGTGGTTTATGTCCATACCTAGTGAAGTAATAATAAACTCCCCTATTTTGTTTTTGAAACGTTTCAAAATCAGGATAGACCTTGTAATCTAGTTTATCAATATAATTTACACCGCTTCTTCTCAAATGAGCTTCATCCAAAGAAAAACCAAGTGGTTCGATTAAATGAAGTTTGGTTCCTGTTGCCACACAAGTGCGCATGATGTTTCCCGTATTTTGGGGAATTTCTGGTTCGTATAAAACAATGTGATTCATGCTTCATCCTCGAGATTGGTAAGATCTAAGAATTGTTGAAAACGGTCAATGGAAAGAGGTGACTCTTCCGTTCCTTGAAGTATATTTTCTACCTTCTGATCTTTCATATAAATAATCGTAGGATAAGATAGGAGCGATTCTTTTAACTTATACTTTTTCTCAAATTCTTTTGCAAAAGAAGAAAAATCCTTGTGATCAGTAAGGTTAACATACGTCATTTTTCCTTCTAATTGGTTTTCTTTGATGATACGTTTTAATCTCACTTCAAAAGTACGACAATCTTCCTCCTCGGAGGTACAGAAATAAAGCAGTGCATTTTCATTCTCTAATAAATAATGCTCAACTTCCTGCGTTTTGATTTCGGAAATCGTTCCTCGAATGATTGGAATGGTAACTTGATATTCCTGATAGGCACGATACCAATCACAAAGGTAGACAACCAATAAAATTGTAACAAGAACAATCCCAGCATAGATCAAATAGTTTCTGGTAGGACGATACGCTACTTTTGGTTGCTTTTTCTTTTTTGTCATACACTTCACCCTTTCTCTCATCTAATTTTATTTTACCACAGAAGTCTTTTATTTTACTTGCAAATTAATTCTAGTTGGCACTTTTTCACAACTTCTTCGATTTCCTCTTCGGTTTCATCTAAGAAGAACAACTTGAAATTGGTAATATGATTTTCTCGATAACATGGAATATCAGTAAGGAGATCTACTGGTTCACTTGCCCAAAGATGTGTGATACCTTCTTCCCAAGACAAGGGATACCTGGATCCTTTACGATCTTCCAAAAATAGACCTTTTTCTCCTTTGGTTACATTATATTTCAAAAGCATTAATTCCATGCGACCATATACTATTTTTTCAACATTGGGAAGATTACCAAACTCTTTTTCATAAGCCTTTATCATTCGAATGTCTTGATCTTTACTAGTTTCAACAGAAAGGGTTACTTTTTCTACTCCATAGGTACGATAAGCATAAATCGTATCATGATTGGTAGTATTTAAGGTATAGTCTACCTTTTTTCTTCCAGGGCATCGTAAACCACCTAATTCTGTCACAACGACACGAGAAGTATCGACTTCACTCGATTTCCACCTAGGAAGGACGTAGAATACTCTATCATTATCTTTGTATTTGCTCCATAAGGTAGCATCACGAACTTCGACTTCATCAAAACCGAGGGCAAGACATTTTTTTAATTGTTCCTCTGTCCAAACAAAAGCACTTAAGTGATGAGTGATCTTCCAAGGAAGCATTGCTCTCTTTTGAAGAATTTCTCTTCTTTCCGTAGGGGTTTGTCTTGTTTCTTCTAGTTCTCTTACCGCTGTCCTTCTTAATTCGTTCAAAGCAGAAACCGGCAAAAAGATATTGGGTTCTAAATCAAACACTACTTTTTGACAACAGAATGGTGTATCTCCAAGCTTCAATAGTTTTTCCCTAATATTTTCTTCTTTGCTTGGTGCCGTTTTCGCTTCTTCGACAATCGGACTACTTTTTACGATCTTGTTTATTCCATCTTCTATCGTGAGCGTTGCAAGAGCGCCTCTTGTCTGAAACTTCATTGTAATGGGAATTTTCTTTTCTTCATACTTCTTTAATCGATCCATCAAATCATGGTCAATGGTTTTATGAAGAACATCCACGTTTTCTAATCCTACTTTATTATCCAAATAAACAATGGAGGAAGATTTAGCAGAATGGATCAATCTCTTCTTCTCATCATAAAGATAATTCACTATCATACCTTTATTGGCATGAAGAAACCTCACCCCATCTTCTTGAGTTAAAGGATACTCTAATTTTACTTTTATCCACTTGGAATTCACTTCTATGACATTGCCTAGAAAGGCTCCAATGTGATTCGGACTTTCTAAATTCATTCTTTCTTCGTCGGTACTCAAAAAAAGATGACCTAACGTAAAGTGACGATTGAATAACGTTTTTAATTCGTACATTGTCTGTTCTTTGATGGAGACTGTTTTTGTTCTTTCGTACTCATCCATGAGTTCCCGATAAAATCTCGTAATAAATCCAACGTATTCAGGACTTTTCATTCGTCCTTCTATTTTTAAACTTCGAATATCACTTTCTAAAATCTCATCCAACCTGGGTGCCGTATTTAATTCTTTGCAACTTAGAAGGTACCCATCTTGAAGGACAGTACCATCCTTACGCTTCAATCGATAAGGTAGACGACAACTTCCAGCACATTCCCCACGATTTCCACTTCGTCCACCTACGATACTGCTATAGAGACAACAACCAGAATAACTCACACAAAGAGCTCCGTGAATAAAGACTTCTTTTTCAATGTCAACATCCATTTTTTTGATTTCTTCCAAAGAAAGTTCTCGAGCAAGAACTGCTCGTTTCACTCCTAACTCCTTCAATACTTGAAGTCCTTCTTTCGTTGCATTATGCATCTGTGTAGAGGCATGTAACTCTAGTTCCGGAAATGTTTCACGAAGAGTCTTTAATAAACCAAAGTCTTGAACAATTAAGGCATCTACCCCAATGTGATTTAGAAATCGCACATAATTGATACAATCTTCTAACTCCTCTTCGTACATCAACGTATTTACCGTAACATAAACTCTCACTCCAAAAAGATGAGCATAACGTACTGCTTTTTCTAATTCTTCTTTCGAAAAATTAGCCGCAAATTTTCTTGCTCCATAACTTTTCCCACTCAAATAAACGGCATCAGCACCGTTATGAATTGCCTGATAGAGAGCTTCCATACTTCCACAAGGAGAAAGTAATTCTTTTTTTACCATCTTTTTCACCTCTTTCATTTTAACATCTTTCTTCTTTTTTCAAAAGAAAACACTTAAGCCAATTAGCTCCAAGTGTTCTAAAATATTTTATTTCATCGACCGACAGCTGTATCCACCTTTTCGAAAATCATTTACTACTTTCGAAATTTCTGTTTTGGGACGATAATCTAGATACATTCCATTCATCTCTACTAAATTCTTTCCTACTTTCGTTACATCCAATTTACTATAATCATAAACAGCC
>CARZYU010000004.1:25299-34327 GCA_949113215.1 uncultured Bacilli bacterium
TGTCGTTTGACTATTTTCTTGGACGATACAGTTAACACTTCCATACTCTCCCATAGCAACTTGGTAACTGAGACAGCTAAGTTGCAAAGCATTGATATTTGTCACAACAGGTGCACTCGTAAGGGTTGTAACTTGTCTTCCCGTAATCTTAGTTAATAGATTATTCACATAATAGATATTCATGGCTACTTGATACATTCCATCATCGAGTGGTTTTTCTACCGTACAATGATAGTATCCTGTTTTCTTCGGTTTAGAAGAAGAAGTGAAAATTTCTTCTTTGGTACCATTTTTAATCCATTCACTGATTTGTGGTAGAAAGATAACAAACAAGAGTAATAGAACTAAGAAGATCCACGTTATATAATGTTTTTTCTCTTTTCGTTCCATTTTTTTAGGTAAAATAGGAACCTTCACATCTTCATTCATCGAAGTAACTTCTGATTTCTCATGCGATAATGGCATTTCAGGTAATGTTTCAGGCTCTTGAACTTCTTTTGTAGTTTCAACACCTGGCTCTTCTTCAATTTCTAAAATTTCAATTTCCTCTTCTTGGGGAAGTTCTATACTTTGACTATCTTTTACTATTTCAACAACTGTTTTTGGTTCTTCTGGAACCTCTAATAATTCAATTTCTTCCTCAACCGGTTTCTTTGAAATGATCGGAACACTCTGTTCTGCTTGTTTTAATTGTTGTTCCTTTTCTCGTTCTTCACGTTCTAAATTCTGTAATCCCTCTTCTACTCTTTCTAACAATTTAGAAAAGGAGAAAGATGTTGTTGTTTCTGGTTTTGCCTCTTTTGACTCTTCCAAAGCCAGAACCGTTTCTTCTTGAAAAGAAGGCTCCTTGTTTTCTTTTGGTACTCTCTCTTTTTTTGTTTTCTTCTTAGATTTCGCCGGTTTCTTTTGTTCAACCATTTCCATTGGTTCTACTCTAGTTTCTTCCTCTGGAACTAATTTCAAAGTGTCTGTTTCAAGAGATTCTTCTAAACTAGGATTTTCTTTTTTCTCCTGGATAGGAGAAGAAATCATTTCCTCTTCTGGTTTGTTCTCTTCTAAAGTAGAAATTGATTTGGCTTTCTTTTTCGAATGTTTTGAAACTTTCTTTTTTGCTTCCTTTGGCAAAGACTCCATGATTGGTTCTTCTACCGAATTTTGTTCTATTGTTTCTGTTAGAGAACTAGAAGGTTCAACTTCGATAGGTTCTTCGTGAAGCGCAGGTTTTGATTCTTTCTTGGAACGCTTTGATACTTTCTTTTTTTCTTTCTTTTCTGTCGTAATCGAAAGAGATGGTGTTACTTGTTCTTCTAAAGTCACTTCTAATGGAACCGTTTCTTCTGGCACTAATATCGGTGCCTCTTTTTGAACTTTTTTACCCTTTTTCGTGTCTTTCTTTGGTTTGATAACCGGTTTTTCTACAACTACATCTGGTACTACCACTTCAAAATTGGTTTCAATTGGTTCCAAATTTGGCTTTTCTATTTTTGATTCAAAAGAAACATCAACAAGTTCTGGAATCATTTCACTTTGAATTGTCTCTGATTCTTTTTTACTTTTCTTCGTTCGTTTGGTTGCCTTCTTCTCTTTTTTTGCTGGTTTAGTTTCCTGCAAAACAGACTCTACAGGTTGTACTTCTATTTCAGAAGGATTAGCAAGATCTTTTTCAATCTCTTGTTGCTCCGTGACAATACTAGGTTCTTCCATTACTGGTTCCGATTCAATTAAAGATATTTCCCTTTTTCTTGATGGTTTACGTTTTGGTCGCTTGACTGGTTTTTCTTCTTTTGGCTCGTTCAAATTTTCCATCTTTTCGAGTGGAATATTATTTTCTTCCTGTATCGGTTCTAATGATTTTGTATCCGTTTTCCTTTTTGATTTCTGAGTTTGTTTCAATGTCTTTTCTCTTTTAGACACCGCTTTTTTCTCCGATTTGATCATCGGAGTTGTTTCAACTACCTCTTCTACTCCCATGATCTCATCGGTAGAAAGACTCATTGGTTGTGAACTTTCGACTTTGTTTCTCGTCTCTTGGTTTACCACTTCAGGTGTTTTTTCTACCTCTAACATTTCAGGTTGGAAAGAAGGAAGTTCTTCTTCAAGATAAGATTCATCTTCTAAAATCTTTTCTGCTTCTAGAAAAATACTTTCTGCTAAAACTTTCGATTTTTTTCTAAGTTTTCGATTGCCTTCTTTCTTCATTGTTACACCCTCTTTATTCTACTTTAGTATATCATAAATTTTAGCGAAGTGAGGTAATCTTTTCTTGAAAATCAGAAGATTTTATAATATAAGATCCACTCACTAAAATATCTGCTTCTTTTACTTGTTTTTTTGTCTCCTGATTGATTCCCCCATCAACACTGATCAAGACGGAAGGATTCTTCTTTTGAATCATTTTTTTCAATTGTTTCAATCGCTTTGTCGTTTCTTTGAAAAAGGCTTGTCCTCCCTCTCCTGGAACAACAGACATCAATAAGACGAGATCAACTTGATCCAAGTATGGCTCCTCTAGTTCCTCTTCTATGCTTTCTTCGTTTTCTAAATGTACAGTAATATACTCTGTATTTAACGTAACATATTTCTTTATCATTTTTTTAGGTTTTGCTACCATCAGATGAACATCCAAGCGCTTGGTGGTAAATCTTCCAATTTTTTTCATTTCTCGGAAAGGCAACGATTTTTGTTTTACAAACTTTCCATCCATGACATCGACATGAATCAAATCGGTATCGGTTACATTAAGTGCCTTTAAATCACGTGGATAATTATCACTACTCAAAAAAGAAGTGGAAATTAACATTAGAATTCCTTCTTTCCGTTGCAAATTTTTTGGTAATTTTCATACCGACTTTGTAAAATGATTCCTTCCCTAACTGCTTTTTTTACCAAACATTCTTTTTCAAACAAATGAGAACAATCACGATATGGGCAAGAATAACGTTGAAACTCCAAAAAGGATTTCCTAATTTGTTCCTTTGAATATCCATCAAATTCAAGAGAAGAAAAACCAGGGGTATCCAACACTTTCCCTCCATATAAATTCCATAGCTGGACGGTTCTCGTCGTATGTTTTCCTCTTCCGAGTGCTTTGGATATTTCATTTGTTTCTAGTTTTAAATTCGGATCCAATCGGTTTAACAAGCTAGACTTTCCTGCTCCTGTTTGACCTGTCAATACGGTTGTTTTATTTCGGAACAGCTTCTTTAACTTCCGAACTTGATGATTGTAAAGAACATGATATCCTAACTTTTTATAATAAGAAAATAGTTTTTTGTAATAAACGCGTTCTTTTTTCGATAATAGATCATTTTTCGTAAGACAAATGACAGGAGCAATATGATGCAACTCACACATCACAAGAAGTTTGTCTAAAAGATTTGATTCAAACGCTGGAAAACTTAAACTTGTTACAATCAGCGCCTGATCGATATTGGCAACAGGTGGTCTTGAAAGTTCTGTTTTTCGCTCTTCTACTTTCTTGATAATCAAATCTTCTTCATCGATCACGACAAAATCCCCTACCAGGGGGGTAATTTTGTTTTTGCGAAAGATTCCACGACATTTACAAACATAGATCTCTTTATCACAGGTCACTTCATATTGATCACTGATAATTTTGGTAATTTGTCCTCTCATGCATTCTCCTAACGATTGGGTTTCTTTTCCGTATTGGTAGTCGGATCTTTTTTCTCATCCTCTTCACTTGGACCACTTGGATTACTAATTGGTGGTGCCTCAGCAATCGTAATAGTAATCGTAGCTTCTGGTACGACATTTGCTCCAGCTGGTCTTGACTGGCTCACTACCGTTCCTGCTTTGTATTCGGCAGTTTGTCTGGTTCGGTACGTAATCTTAAGGTTGTATTTTTCCCCAAATTCTTCTACCTGTTCTTTGGTCCATCCTTCTTGTACCATATCTGGATACACATCCAAGTTTGGAATATAAAGCGTGATGGAATCTCCCTTTACTACTTTGGTCCCTTTGGCAAGACTTTGACCAATTACTTCCTGACCAGTATAATCCTTACCTGTCAATTCCACATCTTTTTTCTCGACGGTTACATTTAGACCATGGACGGTTTCTAACAAGGTTTGGACTTCAATGTAATTTTTATTGGTGTAGTCTTCTATCTCGTATTCTTCCACCCCCTTAGACACATAGAGGGTAATGGTACTTCCTTTTTTAATACTTCGCCCAATTCCCGGTTCCGTCTTGATGACTTTTCCTTCATCCACTTCATCAGAAGTGAGCTCTTCTACTTTACTATTCACTTCGAACCCAGCTTTGTGGAGCTCTTCTTCTGCTCGGATTACCGTCATATTTTTAACATCCGGAATCTTGACGTCTGGCACTTTCGTTACCGCTGGAATGATGAGGAAAATAGCGATCATTGCGAGTAAGAAAACACCTAAAATAATCGATAGAATCCAAATCCATTTGTTCGCTTTCGGTTCTTTTTCTTCTTCTACAATGGGTTTAGCAATTTCTTCGGTTTCTGTTTTTTCTTCCACAGGATGGTCGGTTAGAGCTGGCATCACCTTCGTTTCTTCTTCCACCTCATGCTCTGGATAAGCATAAACATATCGATCTTCACAGGTTCTTTCATCATCGAGACAAGTGAGTAAATCTTGATGCATCTCTTTGACATCGGTATATCGATTCTTTGGATTTTTTGCTGTCGATTTCAAAATAATATTCTCAACAGACTGTGGAATGGAAGGATTATCCCTACGTACACTTGGAAGTGGTTCCTTCATCTGTTTTAGTGCAATTTCAACCGCACTTTCTCCTTTGAATGGGAGAGCCCCTGTCAAAAGTTCATAAAAAATGATTCCCATAGAGTAAATATCACTCTTGATGGTACATCCTTTTCCTGCAGCTTGTTCTGGTGGTAAATAATGAACACTTCCCATGACCGAATTTGTTTGGGTCAATTGGGTACTATTCAAAGCCATGGCAATTCCAAAATCGGTAATTTTAATCGCTCCATCGTCTTGAATCATAATGTTCTGTGGTTTTAAATCACGATGAATGATGTAACTATCATGAGCATGACTCATTCCATCGGTTAATTGAAGCATGATGTCAATGGCTTCCGACAACGTCAATTTTCCTCTCTTTTTGAGAAGTTGCTTTAACGTCTTTCCCTCAATGTATTCCATGACGATATAATAACTATCCGAGTCTTCTCCTACGTCGTAAATTTTAACGACATTGGGGTGGGAAAGATTGGATGCTGCTAAAGCCTCTCTTCGGAAGCGACGAATAAATTTCTCGTCGTTTGCAAGATCTCCTCGCAACACTTTAATTGCTACATTCCGTTCTAAAATAATGTCGTACGCCAAATAAACATTGGCCATACCACCTTCTCCAATGCTACGAACAATTTCGTATCGATCACTAATTTTTTGCCCCTTTGTTATCATTTTTATTCGTCACCTTCTTCTTCCTTCGAAAGATAGGCTACGGAAATGTTATCCGTACCACCACGATTGTTACTTTTGCGAATCAATTTGATGATCTTATCTTCAATTTCTAAATCACTCGTCAGAACTTTTTCAATCTGTTCCTCTTCTAGCATATTCGTAAGACCATCACTACATAACATGATTGATTCAATTTCTAAATCACAATCGAAAATATCGATATCGATTGGATCGTTTGCTCCCAAAGCTTTCATTAAAACATTTTTTTTAGGATGATCCTTGGCTTCCTCTTCCGTCAATTCTCCCGCACTTAATAATAAATTTACTAGCGTATGATCATGGGTTACTTTATGAAGCGCATGATCCTTCATGACAAAACCAGAAGAGTCACCAATGTTTCCAAAGAGGATATAGTCCTTTGTATAAAGAGCAACAACTAGAGTCGTTCCCATTCCAGTACTTTCGGGATGTGTCTTTTCATGAGAAAAAATCAAACTATTGATCTCATTGACACTTTCTCGTAACCAATTGACGGCTTCTACCTTGGATAAATTTAAAAACGTTTGGGTAAAGTGCTTGGCTAAATAACTAATCGCTATGCTACTTGCCACTTCCCCTGCAGAATGACCTCCCATTCCATCGGCTACGGCTAATAAGTATTCGTCCTTGGCATTCTTTAAAATGATGACACTATCTTCGTTGTGTGTTCGTACTTTTCCAGCATCCGTTAAATAAAACGATTTCATGCTTCCTCCTTTTTACTTCTCAGTTGTCCACAAGCTGCGCTGATGTTTCCTCCAAATTCTCTTCGGATGGTTACTCCGATATGATTCTTTTTCAGTATATCATAAAACTTCATAATTTGTAACTGTTTGCTCCTTCGAAATGTAAGATGTTCTGTTTCGTTGTAAGGAATTAAATTGACATAACCATTCATCCCTTTCAGAAGAGAAACAAGTTCCATCGCACACTCAGCAGTATCATTGATTCCTTCCAATAAAATATATTCAAAAGTCAAACGACGATTGGTAACTTTTTCGTATTCTTTTAATGCCTGAAATAGCTCGTTCAAAGGATAAACTTTATTGATTGGCATCAACTGATTTCGTAACGTATCATTTGGAGCATGCAAACTGATGGCAAGATTCACTTGATAGGGAACATTCATGAATTCCTTGATTTTTGGAACCAGACCACAGGTGGAAACCGTAATATGACGCGATCCTATTTGAAGCCCTTTTGGATGATTGATAATCTTAATGAATTTGATAATATTATCATAATTATCAAAGGGTTCACCAATTCCCATGACCACAACATGACTAATTCGTTCTTTGATATCTTCTTCTACCAAAAGAATTTGTTCTACCATTTCGGCTGTTTCTAAATTACGTACTCTCTTTCTTCGACCACTTTCGCAGAAAGCACACCCCATATTACAACCAACTTGACTTGAGACACAGATACTGTTCCCATAGTCATGTCTCATCAAAACGGCTTCAATCATTTCTCCATCTGTAAGACGAAACAAATATTTATTGACATCGGTATCCTCTTCTTTGGTGACTAGAGTCAAACAAGAAATAGAAAAATCCTTTTTTACTTGTTCTATCATTTCCTTTTTGATATTCGTCACTTCATCAAACGAATTTACCCTTTTTTGATAGAGCCAATCAAATAATTGATCAGCATGAAATTTCTTATCGTTATGAGAAATAAAATACTCTTCCATCTCTTCTAGTAATAAATTATAAATACTATTCATCCTACCACGCCTTTATCACTTTCTATTATACCTCATATCCTTTTCAAATGTCATTCCTTGTCCAATAAGAAGTGTCAATCATCATAATGCTTTTTTTCAAGTTCTTTCAAGCTTTTGTTAGGAGTCGGTAATTCTTCTGGCATAGTACCGCCTAACTCATTGATGGTTTTTCTTATTTTATTTCCCACTTTATAGTGAGTTTGGTTCGCTTCTTTTTCTGTTTTTATCTTTTCTCGTTTGAGTTTTTGTTCAGTATGTGTAATACGAAATAAATTGTCTATTAGTTCTTCGCTTCCCATGTTATCTAGAATGTCTTCCCGATAGCGGAGGCCTTTTCTTTTCGCAATGTCATCGGCTGTCTCTCCATTGTATAATCCTTTGTAACCAGCATTATGAAATTGATCAAAGTTTTTCACTCCAGCATTTTTAGCCGTTTTATTGAGTGAAAAATTTCCTTTTCTAGTAAGATTTCTTTGATAGATTCTCTTTTCATCCTCGCTCAACTTAGCATAGTCTTTTTCAATTAATTCTTGCTTATGTGTCTGTACAGCAAAATAAGTCTGTCCTAAAGCCACTGCTTCTTTTCTTGGATCTGCATTTTGAACTATAAGATAGCAAGCATATCTGGACAACTTATAATCTTGGATTTCTCTTTTAGCACCTTTTGCAATTTTTATCATTTTCCCAACATTGGGAAAATGATCCTGAACATCATAATTGCTTTGTTTACAAACAATCTTTGCTAAACTTATAACATTGTTGAATCTTTCCCATTTTTTATATTCTAATACCATCATTAATTCTCTTGCATACCAAAACTCCTTTCCGTTTTCGTCAACATGCTTTATGCTCTCAAATACACTCTTGTTATATTCTTTTACTTCCTTCATACATAATCATCTCCTATTCTTAAAATGAAAAAGTTTATACTTTCTACTTCATGTAACTCAAACTATAGGAAATGGTATCTTCTTTGTCAAAGTGATATTCTCTTATTTTGGAATAGGAAGTAACTTGTATTTTTATGATTTACAAAAAGAAAAACGATGTTTTCCATCGTCTTTGTTCACTTCTTTTTTTCTTTATTCCTTTTCTTGAGAAATTTGGTTTATCGTCCCAAAATTGGAATAATGTAACGTATACGTCGTCATCTTTGTCTCATTTGCCAAATAGGTCGCATAAGAAGATAAGTTAAGTCTTATTTCATATACTTCCCCATCCTTTAACGAAAGAGAAATCTCATTTGGTTGATCAGCAAGATCAATTACGGTATCCTTTAATAGTTCCACTAAAGTAGTCGTCGAAATTTGATAATTTAAAACCCGTTCTTGATTGTTGTATTCCGTTTTCGAAATAAATTTACTGTTTTTAATCAATTGATTAATCGTCTTTATATCCAAAAATTCTGGATAATAATAAGGATTTCCTTCTGCTAAAGACCATTTCCCGAAATATTCTAAAATCGTTCCATTGTTATCGAAGAAGGTTCTCTTGGTATTCCCATAACTCATGGTGAATTTTTCCTTTTCTTTAAGACGGTCTCCTTCATACACAATGGTAGTACCATTTTCTTCTAAGGTATATTGAAAATGATAATTTAAGGGATAAATCTTTTGAAAGGAATAGCTTCGATCATCCACTTTCTTTTCTTCTACGGGATTGTTACGAAGCATTAAAATCAATGCAGCAAAGAAAATACCATATACCACAAAAAAGATAATTCCCTTCGTTCTTGGATCCATCAAAGGTTCTCTTTGTACTTCTTCTTTTTTTCTTTTGATATTCATGTTACACCTTTATTTTAGTACCTTTCCTAATAAACTGTGAGGATCGATTC
>CARZYU010000005.1:0-3725 GCA_949113215.1 uncultured Bacilli bacterium
ATCGCTAAGACGAGCTTTACTCTTTCCGAAATCCATGGATTTATTTCCTCCACTCATTTGTCTCGTGAAGATAAACAAAGCTCCTCCAACTAAAATCAACATTGGTACGACATTAATTAAAATGACCAACCAAGAACTAGAAGCAGGATCTGCCTGTGTTTCAAATTTAAAATCATTTCGCTCACTTGCTTCTACTAATTTTTTCATCACTTCAGAGCTCAGTGGCATTCTTACAAAAAAAGACTCATTCTCTTCATAAGAAGAAAGTTTTCCTCGAACCTCATAGGTTTGCGCCGCATCTTTTGGCGTTACCTCAATCTCAGTAACGGTACCACTGGCGATTTCGTTCATAAATGCATCGTAGGTTAGCATATTTACTTTTTGATTTGCTACGTTGAAGAAATAGAAAATTCCAATCATGACCAAAACCAAAAATAAATAAGGAACTAAACCACGTTTCACTGTCTTTTTATTCATACTCTTCCTCCTTCTCAATAATATCTTATTATTATATCATACTCTTCTGCTTTTTTCTTATCAAATTTTGACTTTTTTAAGCCTGGAAGCCAAACAATGGTCCCCTTAGAATCCGTAACGATGGGAAAGAGATCTCGTTCTTTTTTTGGCAGTTTCGAATCGATAAAAATATCTTTTACTTTCTTCCTTCCACCGAGTCCTTTCACACTCATCTTATCACCAAGTCTCCTCGTCCTCACAATCAGAGGAAGGAAAACTTCTTTGGAAGACAAACGACAAACGAAATTCGAATGATCATCACTATCTTCTACAATCTCTAAATGTTTATGATTGGGTAAATACGTAAAAGAAGAAATTTCTATTTCGTAGTCACTCACTTGATCTACGGATTTTACAAATTCCAACGTTTGATAACTCTTACAAACAATCCAATCATTTGGCAAATAAACCTGGGTATTTTGTTTCTTCGATAAAATAAGTTGCTTTATCAAAAATAGATGTCGGTCGGTAATCAAAATTAAATCGTCTTGATAAAGTTCGCCCAAAATTTGATGTAACACTTGGTCTTGCAGGAAAGGCTCTAACTCCAATAAGCGATCTAGTTTTAAAATACGATCTTGATACACCTGTTTTCTGGCTCTCTTCGTTGACTCCACGATAAACTCATTCGCTTGAAACAATTCTTCACTAAACTTATAAAACTTTCGATGGGCATTCGCATCCTCTTGTCTTAAAAAGGGAAGAATCGTCTTACGATAGCGATTTCTCGTATACTTATCTGATTTGTTCGAAGCATCTAAAAAATAGGGAACTTTGTGATGACGATCATAGGCCAGTAATTCGTCTTTGGAAAGGGAAAGAAATGGCCTTACGATCTTATATTCGCCATGATCTACAACCTTTTGAAAGCCAGCATATCCTGACAAACTAGATCCCCGAACCAAACGCATCAAAATGGTCTCCATTAAATCGTCTCCATGATGGGCAGTCACCAAATATTCTGCCTGATATTTATGTACGATTTCATCAAAGAACTGATAACGAATCGCCCTTGCTTCATTATGAAAGTTATCATCTCCATACTTTTCAATGATCATACTCTCAAAAACAATTTGATGCTGTTTACAATACTCCTCTAAAAAAAGCTGTTCTTCTTTACTCTCTTTTCGAACATTGTGATTCACATGAGCACAAATAATTTTATAAGAGTTCTCTTCTCTTTCCTTGCATAGCATTGTTAGTAGTGCCATCGAATCCGGTCCACTTGAACAACCTACTACAATCGTCGAACCCTTAAGAAAACGATATAACTCTCTCATTTTAATTTCCTTTGATTTCATGAAATCACCAAATCTATTCTACCTTAAAAAAGGGTCTGACTGCAACCAAAATCTGCTGTTTTAAAAGAAGAAGAAAATGGGAAAGAGAAAAGAAGAAAATCATGGCAATCAAACACTTAAGAAGGAAAGGAAAACAAAAATCTAGAGGTTCCACCATACTCCAAATCATAACATTTAAAAAGAGAGCACAAAGAAAAACACGAAAGTATTTTGGTTTTCTTATTCCAATCGTCCGAAAAAAAAGATAACAATTTAAGTAAAGAGACAAAAAAAGACAGATTCTTAAGATCCACATAATATCACCAATTGTCACTTTATCAAATTACCATGACTAAATTTGTAAAAAAAGAATCCCTCTAAGGAATTCTTAAAATAAACTCTCCATCTTTGGAATACATATATTTTTCTCTTGCATAACGTGCAATGTAATCAGGATCTTGAAGTTTATCCGCATCTACTTTCAATTTTTCTTCTTCTTCTTGAAGCGCCAGATATTCTTGTTCCAACGTTTTCTTTTCCTGATACTTATGATAAATTTCGACGAGGTTTGTACCGATCATCGATGCTGTAAATAGAATAATTCCAATCGACATGGTCCCGAGAAACAACAATCGTTTTCGAGCTTTTTTCTTTGGTGCCTTTTTCGCCATAACCTCACCTTCCAACCTATTATGATTATAACATTGTTAGCACACAAAAGAAACAAAACATGTCGGAAGAAGAACAAATTGACTAAATTTTACTTTCGTAAACGTTTCGTTTTTCGATTTCCCACAAAAATTCCAAGGATAACACAAAAGAAGAAATAAAGATGGATAATACCTCGATTGATAAGAAAGAGAA
The DNA here is from genome assembly GCA_949113215.1 of uncultured Bacilli bacterium. Taxonomy (GTDB): domain Bacteria; phylum Bacillota_I; class Bacilli_A; order RF39; family UBA660; genus CARZYU01. The sequence continues at coordinate 2,661 of CARZYU010000005.1, forward strand.
ACAGAAAATAAAGCAAAGACATCAAAATAGAAAACAAAATATCACATAGAATTCTACGTAAAAGACGCCCTTTTAACAAAAAAGAATAGCAAAGATTGAAAAGAAGGGAAAAAAACATCCCAAAAACAAAGGAATAAATGAGCGATTGAAACTGAAGTTCTAAACTCACTTGAACAACCTATTAAAAATGCCATTTTCACGTTCTTTTCTCGAGCTACCTTTGGCATCCTCTTGATACGTAAAACTATTGATCAATCCCTTGATGGAAACATTCCCTTGAAGAGTATCTAACTTAATGAGCTCTAATCCTTCCCCTTTGATTGTTAAAAATCCCAAATTTGTTTCCATAAAAAATTCTTCCTCATCAAAGCTCTCGATCTTCTTGACTCCTGTAATCAATAATGTCTTTCGTTCTACTAAATTAATACTATGATTGTAACTACTAATAACGGTATCCTTTTCCATAATGACTCCTCCAGTAAAGGATATGAACAAAGGCATAAAAAAAGAACCAAAACATGGCTCTATTCTTCTTCCGCAATAGGATCTTCTGCATTGTTATAAGCTTCAATGATTGCTTCATGAAACATTGCTCTTACTTCTTGATTGATTGGATGAGCAATATCACGATATTCTCCAGTAGGAGTTTTCTTGCTTGGCATTGCAATGAACAATCCATTTTCTCCTTCGATGACACGAATGTCATGTACTGCAAAAGCATCATCAATTACAACAGAGACAATCCCTTTCATACGAGATCCTTCTTTTTCGATCTTACGTACATTAACAGATGTAATTTTCATATTCTGTCCTCCTCTTTAGAATAAGTTTATACGAAAGAAGACTATTTTGCAATAACATTACCAAAATTTTACAGTACATTAGACAAGAAAACGGTAGAATCTACCGTTATTTTCCAAGATAAGTAATTCGGACAAAACCGTTTCCTGAATTTCCAATTGTCGTTCCTGATCCACTAGCATTTGGTAACGATTTGGTCCCATCGATCAATTGAACATTTTTTAAAGAGTAAGCTCCATTTACCAGATAATCACTTGGAAGAAT
>CARZYU010000005.1:3735-10505 GCA_949113215.1 uncultured Bacilli bacterium
GATCCGCCACCACTATAGGTCAAATAGGCTGAATCGCTATCGCTAGCTTCGATCACACTGCCTCCGCCATACCAGCCTCCGCCGCCTCCTGCAGAAGCATACTTATGATCTGATTCTAAAGAGGAGTTAGCTCCAAGACCAAACATACCATTTGCCCCAGCTGCTTCTTGAGTAGCCCCATAAGAAGTTTCTCCTAATCCAAGGAATCCTCCCCCTGCATACCCGTTTGACGAAGAAGTGGATCCACTTCCTCCTCCAGCAACAATAAGGCGATGGTTTAAGGTAGTTCCTCCAACACGAATATCACTTGCTCCACCACCACCTAAGGTGTAGGTCGTGGTTCCAGAAAGAGAATAGGTCCTACCATTACCGCCACCATTGTAGCCTCCTGCATTAACCGATCCTACACTTTCCCCGTAACTTCCTGGTTGTCCTCCAACATAGATCGAAAGAACGGTATCTTTGGCAAAAGAAGTTTCCCCACTGGCATAACCACCTTTTCCACCTAAATAACTAGTAGAATAATTTCCACCTTGGGCTCCCCAAACTTCCAAACGATAAGTTCCATCAAGAGGAATCGTATACGTCTGTTCCTTTCCAGTGTAACGGAACATAGCATAATCGCCTTCTTCCAATTCCTCCAAATCAGCTGTTACGGTAATCTTTCCATGATAGTGTTTTGCTAATACTTCATTTCCAGCATCACCTTTGATCCACATGCGAAGTGTAATAACTCTCGATTCCCCAGATTCCAAGGATCCACTTGCTACTTCATAACTACTTTCCACAAGTTCTTCTAAAATAACTGGATCTTCACCATCGATGGAAAGTTTAATCTGATTTTTATCCAAAAGATTTTCCTCACAACCATCTGCTTCAATTACGGAAATATCATCTGCTATTTTTACAGAATAAACTTGAGAAAGGGTTCCTGTATTGGTAATCTTAAACTGATACCCATCTTGTGCTAGACCATCAACATCATTCATCGGGTATGCCCCATTTAAATTGATGGCATCTCCCATTCCACTTCCCGTATCATCGTAAGCAATATCTAGTGTTCCCACATGAATGGTATTATAATCAGAGGAACCTTTAACCGAAGAGAATACTGCATACGAAGAACCTAGTAAAAGGACGGTCACTGCAAAAATAGAAACCATCGTCACAATCATTTCTTTTCTAAGAATTCTTGAAAGACCCGTTTTCTTCTTTTTCTTTTTCTCCATGGAATCTTTCACCTATCCTTTCTTTTCACTTACTATTCTATATTCTATCAACAGTATATCATAAAAAAATTATCTATAATAGATAATTTCATTCTTTTTAAGAATTATCCGTCGAAAAATCGATCTCTAGAGTATCGATCAAAACATCGGCATACGTAAATGATTTCACATAATCCACTTCATCTAACACTCTGATTAAGAAAATAGCAGGATACATTTTAATAATCTCTCCTTGAAATTCCTCTTTCTGATTGCGAGCTCCATTGAACTTAAAGTGGAGTGTCTTACCTTTTTCTCCTGATAATTTTTTCTTTATAGTATCAATGTTCATCGAGGGTACCCCACATACATGGTTCCTGACGTAATAATTCCACCCATTCCTTCACTGCCATATTTTGTTTTTTCAATCATCGACAAAAGATCAATATTTTTATTCTTTTCGGAAAGAGCAACAGAAGCCGCTATGATCGCAGGATCTAATGCATGAATATTAATACGTTTCGGACTTGAGGCAAAATTAGCTCCTGCTTTGATTAACTCCTCGTAATCCGACTGACACGCTCCTGCTACGACGATTAGTTTATCCTGACTCTTTTCATATTCCCTTGCTTTTACGATGGCATTCTTAAAATGAAAACTATTTTTATAGTTCGAAAGATCTTTGCTGCTTCCCTTTCTCTTATAATAAGCATCATGTCCCGTAATTACCACAATATCTGGTTGTACTTTATTCAAATAAGAAATGATATCGGGAGCAATATCTTCCTCTTTGGAGACAATCCCGAATGCTTGCAATTTCATTTTTTTATAGAATTCCATACAACGTTTCAAGTAGTCTTGATCACCATCGATATGTAAAATTTTCCCTGGAAGATAAAAGTATTCATCTCGATCCAAATGAATCGAACTACTCACCCGTTCAATCAAATCTTCGTCTAGTTTTTCAAGACCTTTGGGCGTTGCCTTTCGCAAATCCTCCATTTCGCTATCAGCATAAAGTCTCACATCAACACCTTTTAAATAGACCAGATCATCTTTAATATCAACAATTTGAAACAAAAGATCGTTGTTATGTGAATCCCTCGTTACATAGTCTCCCACATCAAAAAACATAATTCCATCACCAAAACATTTTATGTTTTTGGAAGAAAAATTATGTTAAGAAAGAAGATTGCTCATAGCCACAAACACTTCAAGAGGAAGTTCTTCTGCTCTTGAAGATAAACTATAATGATAATCTTGTAATACTTTTTCAAGGTCGGAAAGAGGATACTCTTTTAAATTATTCTTTAATGTCTTTCGTTTAAAGCGAAAACTATCGCGAACCAACCGATAAAATTGATCTTTATTTTTTACAAAGAGTGGAAAGTCCTTCCGTACCATTTTTACAATGATACTATCTACATTTGGTTTGGGAAGAAAGGCATTTCGTGATACAACAAATTCTTTTTTAATTTCATAATGATATTGTAAAAATACCGATAGAGAATTGTACTCCTTTGTTTTCGGTTTTGCGAAAAAACGTTCCCCTACTTCTTTTTGAACCATGACAAGAATTTCCTCTACGAAAAGGTCCTCCTCAATCAGCTTGGTGATAATAGGCGTCGTAATATAATATGGAAGGTTCGAGACAAAGATTAAATGTTGATAAGAAAAAGACTTGAGATCTTCTTTCACATTTCGTTTTAAAAAATCATCATAAATGAGTGTAATATTTGAACAACCTTTTAATGCTTGATCAAGGGTCCACTCCAAACGAGAGTCAATTTCATAAGCTAGAACATGTACTGGGTATTTGACCAATTCCTTTGTCAAAGCTCCAGAACCAGGACCAACCTCAATCACCAGAGTCTCCTCTTTCCAATCAACGGTATTTACAATTCGCTTTATAATGTTGTTATCTTGTAAAAAATTTTGCCCTAAACTTTTTTTAAATGAAAAATCACGGTCATTCATATGGCACCTCCAAAAAAGCTCTAACATAAGTTAGAGCCATTGTATCATAAAGTTTTCTTTCATCCAAATTAATGTTTTTTCTTCTTTTGTGAAAAATTAGAAGAATTTGTTGGTTTTTTGTCTGTCTTTTTTATATTAGAAACTGGTTTTTCCTCTACCCTTTTCGCAATTGGTTTTTGATAAGCAAGGACAAGACAAATATCTGCTAAACAAAGACCATACAACATTACTTGAAAAGGTGCAATCATATCTGCATAATAATTATAATTAATTCCCGAAGCAAAGGAAGCCTTTACGATTAAGAAATCATCCCCAATTGAACGATAAGAAACAAATAAAATCAAAGAAAATACCAAACAACAACTCAGATGAAAGAATAAGTTTTTATTGATATTTTCATGATGAAACAGCAAGTTGAAAAGAAATAAGAATAACAAAATAATATAAGGAAGAAATACTTGAAGTGATTCAAAAATAGATTTTGATAAACGCTGATTCATATTGAGCATAATGTAAAGACATGCTCCAAAAGCTCCTAAAAAGAGAATATACTTAAGGAAAGAAAAAATTTGATTCAATACTTTCGTCATGGTCTTGCCACCTCTTTTTGTAACCAGTTCGATATTTGTACAACATATTCGGTTGCCTTTTCATAAGCTCCTAACACAATACTTAAGTTATCTTTCACTGGATGATAAACGCCATTACGAGATGCTGTCGTATTAAAATAATAACTACTATTGTTTTGCAATTGGCTCGATAAATAAGAAGTATTTTGTGTGATAAATTTCGTTTCTAATAACGATGCGTCATATAATTCCTTATAGCTTCCATAACTATATAATTTTTCTTTAGACAAACTTAAATAATCAGTCACCTGTAACACAACACAATTGTTTACTACATGGCTACGATAAAGATTATTGAGCGAATTGACATCTTTCAAAGTAAATTCTTTCTTTTCTGCAATTTCCTTTAATTGATCATTTTCCAGCTCCTGGATGCACATATTTAAACGACTTTGTAATCCGGAAATAAAATAACTATCAATGGGACCTTCGTAATCTTGAATCGAAAAATCAATATTGTTTTTAATTGCAGCAATATTCTCCTGAATTTGTCGATAATTCACATCCTCTTTCATATCGTAAGTGTAAGTTTCTCTCACTTCTTGATAATGATAACAATTCAAGAACAAATAAAAGGATGCATAAGCAAAAACCAATCCAACAACAGTCTTTCCAATTAAATTTGCATACTCTTTCCAAAACTTTTTCATGATTCACCCTCCACAGATTGTACTTCAACAGTATAATGAAAATGACGATTAATAACATCTTCTCCCAATTGATCTTGATCGATCCAAACACGAAGTTGATAATAATTTTTTTCCTTTGGGAGAATTTTTCGTAAGTCTAGAATATCATTTTCTAAATCACCTAAATTACCAAAGGCAATGGGAATTTGATTTAAAATCAACTGATATTTCATCTGATCCTTTCGTAATTGATTATATGGCGTACATCCATCGTTTGCGATATCAGGAGATTGTTCCTTGAAAATCAAACGATACGTTCCTGTAACAGTTCCTGTATTCGTAATAGAAAATACATAAGGAGTTACCTGCTTTCCAAGCTCATCCGATATAGGAAAAGAATCTTGGAGATGAACTTGCCGATTGGAATCTTCGAACGAAATAGCCAAATTAGCTACCATCACCTTCGTATCGGAAAACAATAAATACCATGCATAGCTTGTCCCCAAGATGAAGGCGACTAATAGAAAGCCTCCTAAAATCAACCACAACCACTTCGATCTCATCAAATCACCTACTTCTTTTTTTATCTGCCTCAAGAAATTTCTCTTTTCTAGCAGAGGTTACTTCCTTTTTTGTTTTATTTTTGGTAATGAGCTTTACTAGTTTTACAACATCATAAATGACAATGGCAAGACATGGAATGACGATGGCAATGATCCAACCATAAGCTTGGGACAAGAAGTACTGGATATAACCAATCTTAGGAATTCTCAGAATCACCTTACCACTAACGTATTCTGAACTGACTAAAGTAGGGTCCTCCGCATTATTATTGTCTCCCTTGGTACGATACATATACTTTCCCTTAGAAGTTTGAATGACTTCTACAACACGGTGTGTTACGGTAACGCCTGCATATCTACTATCGGTAGAAGTGAAAGTAATGATATCACCCTTTTGAATTTCATCTGCTTCTACTCGGCGAATAATAACAGCATCTTCTACTTTGATCGTTGGAACCATACTAGGACTAATAATCACATAAGCACTAAATAAAGGCGGTTTATAAACTCCCGTGGAAGAACTCTTTTTTAAATCAATCACATACACAACCAAAACAAATCCTACAAATAACAAAAGCAAAAAGACAGAATACATAAGTACTTTCGTTATAAAATGTAGAACTTTTTTCATAATTGAAAAAACACCTTTTGGCGATGGATCCTTTTTATCCTTATTTTCCACAGTATCACCCTATTTTATATTCTTACCATAAATACATCATAACATAATTTTTTTTTAAGGTACAGAAAATTCTTGGAAAAAAAAGATACCCGAAGGTATCTTTTCAAACTACTAAGCAGCTTTTCCGTAAACGTTAAGTGTTACAGTAAATGATTTTGATGGTTCTCCATTGACAATTTGATAATCTTTGTCAAGCCACATTTTCAAAACATAGTTTGTAGTTTGAGTTGAAGTAATTGTTCCAGATGTTAAAATCATGGCTCCAGCTGGAGTTCCAACTTCTGTAGCATCTGCAATTGGAGTATAATGCGTTGGTTCTTTTACTGCAGTTTCAGTTTCTCCAGCAACAGAAGCTAAATACAATTTAACATCGTTATTTCCCAAAGCATTTTCAGCAATTTCTTTTTTGATTGCTGCAATTTCATAAGCAATACTAGTTGTACCAGTTACAGTAGCTCCAACTGAGAAACGGAATGTATTCTTAGTTGTATATTCACCAGCTTCATTTTTCGTATCAACTAATGCTTTTCCAGCTTCATCTGTCATAGGCATAGCATCTGTTAACGTAATTCCGTCCGAATTTTCACTATAAGTCATAGTGATAGCTCCAGTGCTAACCGTATTTTCTTTCGTACCTGTTCCAACGAATGTGAAAGCAGCGAATGAAACTCCGACTACGGCAACTACTAAAATAGCTACTCCTAATACAGATAATAATACTTGCTTTGAAGAATTGTCCTTTCTTTCGCTCATTTTAACTAACCTCCTCTACAATATTTATCTTATCATAGAAAAAATAAAAAAAGCAAGATAATTCCCACTTTTTATAAACCTCTTCCATAGACATTTACGAAAACTGTAAAGGAACCTCCTGGTCCATTTGGATCATAGTCATAATCTACCCACATCTTCAAAATATAATTGGTCGTCTGAGTTGTTGTCATCGTTCCAGAATACATAACCATAGAACCAACAGGACTTCCTGCTTCGGTCATCGATGTAATCGGAATGTAGTTCTTTGGTTCCATTACAGGGATTTCCGTTCCATCTGGTTGTACTTGAGATAAGTAAAGTTTAACATC
>CARZYU010000005.1:10537-32948 GCA_949113215.1 uncultured Bacilli bacterium
AGTAATCTCATAAGCAATTTTTCCAGTCCCTACAATGGTAGAAGATACCGAAAAACGGAACGTATTTCGCGTTTGGTACGTACCATCTACATTAGGGACATCTACCAAAGCCATTCCTGCTTGATCACTCATCGGATTCGCATTGGTAATCGAAATACCTTCTGAATTTTCACTATAATTCATAGACAACTTTCCAGTGGTAATCGTATTCGATTTAATACCCTTTTTTGCATATTGAAGAGTAGCAAAAGAAACCCCAATTGCCGATATTACTAAAATTCCTACTGCTAAAAGTAAAACGATCGTACTACGGGAATTATCTTTCTCTTCTTCTCTTTTTTCTCCCATATTCATAGTTCTAGCCTCCTACTACTATTATCATATAACAAAAAAAGTCCTCACACAAGGACTTTTCTCTTTTACATAACTGCTTTGACATTTACTCTTAACGTAAACGTCCTAGAAACATCGTTTAGCGTATACGTATCTGCAACCCAAATTCTCAAGCGAAAACTTTTACTATAATTGTTCTCTGAAAATGTTTCAGTATAAAGACGCTTTCCTGTGGCAAGAGAAGTAGCTGTTGTCAAATTACTATAAACTGGAACAGTAGACCCTTGATAACCTGTTACAGGAGTCTCACTCACTTTTCCGTCGGTTAAGTATACTTTTACATAATCTGGATCTAACGTACTATCATCATCCAAAGTAGCATATACCTCGTAAGTAATTGGAGCTGCTGTCGTATTACTTCCTGTGACAGTAAAGTCAAAATATCCTTGTGCAATACCAGAAGCCAAATCTTTGGCAACCAATACTTTACCAGCCTCATCGCTTAAAGGCTGAGCATTGATAAGTTCAATACCATTCTCTGATTCATTGTAAGAAAAGCTAACTGTTCCTGTCGTAATCGTATTTTCCTTTGTTCCTATTTTCAAATAGGTAAACGCTGCATAACTCGTTGCAAAAACAAGTGCAATGAGCAATACAACTCCAACAAGAGAAAGAACTATTTCCTTCCTTCTATTTTCATTTTCTCTCGATGTATCCATAAATTCCTCCTTCATTTCTTACCAACCCCAACGAATTAATTCATATTGAATATTTTTTCTTCTTCCCACGGATAAAGCTTCCTTTTCCGAAGCGCAAAGCAAATCCATGAGACTTCCCTTGATTGCCCCACCTCGATCTAAGACGATAGCAAGAAAAGGTTCTCCATAATTTTTAATGCGAACCATACTTCCACAAGGAATTGCTTTGTCAGAAGCAACGACTCGCACTGTTCCGTAAGTAGCATCTTCAAAATAAATATTTCCATTTCGGAAGTCTTGTCGCGGAGGACATCCTGAAAAGCCTCCACATCCTTCACAGTCAGGTCCATACCCCGTCATACTACCTTGGAACGCAACAGGAGATGTTGGAGCCATCTTAAGAGCTTCTTGAAAAGAATCATACCAAGGAACAATAAGTTCTTGAGTTGGTGCAGTATATTTATTGACGATATGTACTGCTTCCAACGATTTCACAGAATTCACATTATAAGTAATAATAGACTCCCTTTGATTTCCTGTCGCAACTAAAACAAAAAAGGCAGCAACGAACAAGACGATCACTGTCCGATAAGGAAAGCCTCTTCTCTTCATCTTACCACCTCACTCTATTAAAATCAGTATACTATAACTCCTTTTTTAAGTCAAACAAACTACATGCATTTTTGGTTGTAATCGAAGCTACTTCTTCCAAAGACAAAGATAAAATATTAGAAAGATGAGTTGCGATATCCAAAACGTAGGCTGGTTCATTGGGAGTCCCACGATGAGGTACAGGAGCTAAATAGGGACTATCGGTCTCTAACACAACCGAAGAAAGTCCTATTTCTTCCAACACTTGATAAAGTTTGCTATTAGAAAAAGTCACAATTCCCCCAATTCCTAGATAGAATCCCATTTTGATATATTCTTTTGCCGTTTCAAGACTTCCATTAAAACAGTGAATGACTCCATGAACATGATATTTTTTTAATGATGTAAGTGTATCAAGTGTTGCATCCCTTGAATGAATGACAACTGGTAAATGAAGTTCAGAAGCCATTTCGAGTTGCTTTTCAAATAACATGAGTTGCTTCTTTCTAGTCTCTTTTCCATAATGATAATCAAGACCAATTTCTCCTAGAGCTACCACATTAGAAACCGTTGTCAGTTGCTTCTTTAAATGAAGAAGATCCTCTTCTTGAATGAAAGCTGCTTCACTTGGATGAAACCCCAAACTATAGAATAGTCCTGGAATATCGGGAAAATCACTTTGATAAAAACTGTTTTTTTCACAATAAGAAGCAATAACTCTCGTAACACTATGTTCTTTAGAACGATTCAATAGTTCTTTTTTCTTCGTTAAGTCATCAGTTTCAAAATGCATATGGGTATCAACTAACATCATCTCACATCCTCGTTTTAAGGATACGAAAAAAGAATACAATTGTCAAAAAAAGATCGAGAAACGATCTCAATCTTCATGTAATTTAATCCAAACATAACGACAAAAGTAAACCACCAAAATAATTAAATAACCAATATCATAAATGTTATGCTCTGAAAAAACATAAAACGTCATCAAAGCAATGCCTAATAAAAAGATAAAAATAGCTAAGATAGTACTTCTTGGAAACGTTTTTAGCATGTGTATTCTCCTTATTTTGATTTACTACCAAAAATACTACTTTCTAACTATAACATTTGTCCATCACTTTGGCAACGAAAAAATTAGGATTTCTTTAAACGGATCTCTTCTAACTTTTTTTCTCGATCAATGCGAGCAAAAAGTGGAGAAGCTTCTTTTAAATGATACGTATGATTTTCCTGGTATTCTAATAAGTCTTCCGTTTCCCCCAATTGAGCAAGAATTGCTTCTGAAGTTGAGGGAATCGCAAAGGAAAGCCAAGACCCCGAAAGACGAATTGCTTCTAAAAGATGATACATAACAGTTTCCAAACGTCCCTTCGAAGCCTCTTCTTTGGCAAGAATCCAAGGTGTTGTCTCATCGATGTATTTATTTGCTCTTCGAAGTAATTTAAAAATTTCTTCGATTGCTTCTCCAATCGCTAGACGATCCATCGCCTGATCTATTTTAGAAGGTAGATCTCTCATCATCGTAACAAATTCCAAATCAAGTTCATTTTCTACTTTAGGATTTGTAATGGTACCATCAAAATATTTATGTCCCATTGCAATCGTCCGATTCACTAAATTTCCAAGGGTATTAGCAAGATCGCTGTTGATCCTTTCTATTAATAAGTCGTAATTGATATTTCCGTCATTCGCAAAAGGCATTTCATGAAGAACGTAATACCGAACGGCATCGACTCCAAAAAAATCCACTAAATCATCTGCATAGATGACATTCCCCTTCGATTTGCTCATCTTATCATTGTTCATAAGAAGCCAAGGATGTCCAAAAACCTGTTTCGGAAGAGGAAGATCCAAAGCCATTAAGAAAATAGGCCAATAGAGGGTGTGAAATCGAATAATATCCTTCCCAATCAAATGCAAATCACATGGCCAATAATGAGAAAAGAGCTCACTGGATCCATCAGGATCATAACCTAAAAATGTAATATAGTTCACCAAAGCATCCAACCAAACATAGACGACATGTTTTGGATCTGATAGAACGGGAATTCCCCAAGTAAACGAAGTTCTTGAAACACAGAGATCTTGTAATCCTGGTTTTAAGAAATTATTGACCATTTCATTTTTTCTTGATTCTGGTTGAATAAATTCTGGATGTTCTTCTATGTATTTCATCAAACGGTCCTGGTATTTACTAAGACGGAAAAAGTAGGATTCTTCTTTCGCCTCCTGTACTTCTCTACCACAATCAGGACATTTTCCATCCACTAATTCTGACTCTGTCCAGAAAGATTCACATGGCGTACAATAAAGACCAGAATATTCCCCTTTATAAATATCTCCTTGTTGATACAATTTTTCAAAAATTTTCTGTACCACATGTTCATGATTTTCGTCGGTTGTGCGCACAAAACGATCGTAACTCGTATTCATCAAATCCCAGATTCGCCTTATTTCATCGGAAACAGAATCTACAAATTGCTTTGGAGTGACTCCTGCTTCTTTTGCCTTTCCCTCGATCTTTTGACCATGTTCATCTGTTCCTGTTTGAAAATAAACATCGTATCCACGCATTCTTTTGTAACGCGCAATTGCATCTGCCAAAACAACTTCATAAGTATTACCAATATGAGGTTTCCCCGAAGTATAAGTAATCGCCGTTGAAATATAATATTTTTCTTTCATCATTTTTCCTCCTAATAACGTCCTATACGTTCTTCCTTCACTGATTCTTCCGAATCAACGGTTAAATATTTCACAAACATCCCTTGACAAAATCCCTCGCCCTTTTTCATCACGTAGGAATCCGTTCCTTCATTTTGCAAACAAAACCAGATATGCCCTTCGTTTTTAGAATTGTTATAATAATCGGCATCAATGACGCCCACTTGATTGCAAGCGCGGACATTATAATGAAATCCCATGGAGCTCCTCACAACCAGTAATAACACTTCATCTTCCTCCATACAAACTTTCACCCCAGTTGGTATTTTTTTTATTTCTCCTGGTTTCAGCTCATAATCTTCTAAGGCAAAAAAATCATAACCTGCTGCACATTTGCTCATTCTCCTTGGTAAAGGATATTCCTCATAGAGAACAGAGTCGGCTTTCACATCCTTCGCAAAACGTTCCTTGCTAATTTTCTCAAAATATCTTGCCATAAAAACCTCCAAAAAAAAGATTATTCATCATAAGGACGAATAATCGCGGTACCACCTTAATTCACGAGAATTTCTCGTGCACTCAATCTGGATAACGGATCAGCCGGATGATAATATCAAGCTCCAAAACCATATTCCATAATTTTTCCTTGCTTTTTCCACCAAACAAAGCTCTCTTAAAAGGATCCATTATGTACTCATTTCTTCATTGCCTTTTAAAGTTGGTTATATTATAGCACAGTCATTTTTATTCTTCAATACGTTTTCCCAAAAATTGGGAAACTAAAATCGACAATTTTTCTTCAATTTCCGAAAGTGGTTTTGCGTCAGAAAACAAAATTACCAAACCAATGGAATCTCCATTCACTAAAATAGGAGAAATCATATAGGAATACTCTTTCTCATCCAATCCCTCTATTTTTTTGAGGGATTTTTCGACGACCATCTCTCGTTCATCGATGATCCTCTCCAATTCTTTCGAAATTGCTTCCCCCAAATGACTTTTGTAAGCATTACTGATTGCTACAATTTCATCTCGGTCGGTAATTAAAATATTACTTTGAATTAAAGGACTAATCGTATCTACAAAAGAGGAAGCCAATTCTTTCAAATCTTCCATTGGGGAGTATTTTTTTAATCCAATGGTCTCTTTGTCTACAAAAATTTCAAGGGGTTCACCATCACGAATCCGTAAGGTTCTTCTTATCTCTTTGGGAATTACAATTCTACCAAGATCATCTATTCTTCTTACTACACCGGTTGCCTTCATCAAAAATTCCTCTCTTTCTGTCAACTATATTGTTTGTCTTTCGTTAGAACTTTATACAGAAGATATCTGTTTTCTTCTACTTATAGTATAGTATTTCTAAATAAGAATTCCTCTGGTAATTATTTCCATATAAGTTTTCTTGACAAAGAAAGAGACAAAAAAAAGAACCTAAACTCGAGGATTGCTAGGTTCATCAAATAAATGAGAATTTTTTTTCATGAATAAATAGCGATGACTTTGTTCCTTTAAATTATTACGAAGTAAGTTATTTCTTAAAGCCAGTTTGGAATCCAGCGATGCAAGAACTGCTTCTTGATAACGTCCTTTTAGAAACAAGGAAAGAGATTCCAATTGCGAAATGTCATCGACAAGAGAAGAAAAATTTGCAATTAAACTGTGTTCAATCGTAGAATACAACTGTTTTGCAAAATCATTTCGTAGTTTCTTATCAACTTTTTGATAATCTTGCTGATTTAACTTCAAAATAGTTGTCTTTGAAAGATCTTCTTGAGCATCAATGATAGCAATCAGCTGCTTTTCTCGAAAAGAAAATAACGAGCGAATGGAATCCCTCATAGATATACGAAAACGTTCGATCAAAACAGAATAATCCTCAAAATTTAAAACGAGATTTTCCTCCTTTGCCACACTTAAAAACTTCTGCTTTATGACATCCATAGAATCAAGAGGAGGTTCTTTAAAAAGAGGAAGGAGATCTTCTTCCATCAATCCACGGTTATTATCACGAATCATGATTTTTACGGCTTCTTTATATTGTTCAAAATGTTGTTCTTCGATTTCTTTTAACGTCATAATAACTCCTTCTATTTTCATGTTAAGCATAGCAATCTTTTCCAAACAGGTCAAGAAAAAGAGAAACTACTTCCTTTTCTTTAACTGACTTAACAGAGCAGTTAAATAATAAACAGGATGTTTCTCTAATTTAATCACATCTAAAATCAAGTTGAGACATGGACCTTTGGTAGCAAAGCGAAACATAGGAGTAATCTGACAAGCTGTAAGAAACATTGCTTCGGTATCGATTTTCTCACTCATTTGTTTACTGAAAACAAGAGAAAGAGAATTTCTCGTTTTTAACACTTCAATTATTTCCCATTTTTTTGCAAGTGCTTCAAACCATTCCTCTTGCATATAAATAAGCATAGTTTCGTCGACTGTTCCAAATCGGTCTTCCAATTCTTGCTTTACCCCTTCTAATTTTTCCAAAGAATCAATTTCGTTAATCTTACGATGAATTTCTATTTTTAAATCATTGTCCATAACGTAATCCGAAGAAATATGAGTATCGACATTCAAAAGAGCAGGACTTTGTTCATCTTCTTCTTCCGCCTGATAAACTCCCTTCAACTTTTCCACCTCTTCGTTTAAGATTTTTAAGTATAGGTCCATTCCAATCGTATCAATAAATCCAGCTTGTTCGCTTCCCAAAATGTCTCCTGCGCCTCGAATGGAAAGATCTCGTGTCGCAATGGAAAAACCACTACCTAATTCTGTAAATTCTTTGATAACATTTAGCCGCTTTCTGGCAGTATCACTCAAAACCTTATTTCCTTGATACATCAAATAAGCATATGCTATTTTGTCACTTCTTCCAACACGACCTCTAATTTGATAGAGTTGACTTAGTCCAAATCGATCAGCATCTAAAATAATGAGTGTATTTACATTCGGAATATCAATTCCCGTTTCGATGATCGTCGTACAAACCAAAACATCGTATTCATGATGAACAAATTGATACATTCTACTTTCTAATTCTTCTTTGGATAACTTTCCATGCGCAAAAACCATTCTAGCCTCGGGAACGAGATGTTTGATTTCTTGCATTTTCTCTTCCATGCGTTCTACACGGTTAAATAGTAAAAATACTTGTCCATTTCGGGACAATTCTTTATAAATTGCATCTTTAATTAAAGGATAATTTTCTTCCACCACATAAGTTTGTACAGGATAACGATTCACAGGAGGAGTTTCAATTAAACAGAGACTTCTCATTCCAATAAGAGACATTTGGAGTGTCCTTGGAATTGGAGTTGCGGTAAGAGTTAAAACATCGACATTGTTCTTATAAGATTTAATCTTTTCTTTATGCATCACACCAAATCGTTGTTCCTCATCAATAATCAACAAACCCAAGTCCTTGGGTACAATATCGGAAGATAACAATCGATGAGTACCAAACACAACATCGATCGTCCCTGCTTTTAATCCTTCTAATACTTTCTTGGTTTCTTTGGCGGTCGTAAAACGATTCAAAAGTGCAAAATTAACTGGGTAACTGGCAAAACGGGAACGAGCATTTTGATACTGTTGTTCTGAAAGAATGGTGGTAGGACACAGATAAAGAACCTGCTTCGAATCCATTACTGCTTTAAAAATGGCCCGAAAAGCAACCTCTGTTTTTCCATAGCCTACATCACCACACAAGAGCAAATCCATTGGCATCGAAGATTCCATTTCCTCTTTCACTTTAGCAATCGCAGCTAACTGATCCTTCGTTTCTTGGTAAGGAAAATCCTCTTCGAATTGTCGTTGCAATTCCGTATCTGAAGAAAAAGCAAATCCCCTTTTCAATTCCCTCTTCGCATAGAGATTCAACAAATCAACTGCAATCTCTTTGACTCTACTTCTTACTCTTGCCTTTGTCTTCTCCCAATCACTTCCACCCAAACGATTGATTTTAGGAAGAGAGCCTTCTTTGGAAGCATACTTTGATAAAGAATCAATTTTTTCCACCGGAATATAAAGTTTATCTTTGCCCTGATAGAGAACCTCCAAATAATCTTTTTGAATATCGCCTTGCGAAATCGTTTTTAATCCATTATAAACACCAATTCCATGAACGTTATGAACAACATAATCGCCGATCTGCAGTTTTTCCCAGTCGGTTAGTTTGGTAGCATACTTTAAGTTTGTCTGATATTTCTTTTTCGAAACTGGTTGAGAAAACAATTCTTTTCCAGTTAAAACAATCGTATTTCCAATCTGAAATCCAGAAGAAAGTTCACGATTCACGATATTTAGATGATTTGGTGTCAAATTAGTTTCATCCGTAATGACATAAGGAAGGGAAATATATTTCGTAAAACTTCGAATTTGATAAGGTTTTAAACATAAAATAACTCTTTTTTGTTCCCTTAACGCCTCTTTTAAAAATTTTGTAATCAATTCAATATTCTCATGAAACTCTAACAATTCTTTGCCTTCATAATGAACAATGGGATACGGAAAATTAGGTTCTTGATTATTGAGACTCATATAATAAATCGCATGCTGTGGAGAAACTTCCTCAAGAGAAAACATATACTCCGAAGTAAAATCACAATCTTTTACAGTTCGATATTCAAATACATCTTTTAACATTTGATTTTCTGCCACTTTAAGCGAAGAAAAATCTTTCCACACCGTAATGGTATCTTCTAAATATCCACTGATATTGGTAATTTGCCTAGAGTATTGTTTTAAATACTTCTGGCGCATGGAGGGGACTTCTTTTTTTTGATCAAGTAAAAATTCATGATAAGGTGAAATCGTAATTTTTTTCAATTCTTGTAACGATTTTTGAGTTTCTTCATCGAAAAGACGAATGGAATCAATCTCATCACCAAAAAATTCGAAACGAATGGGATGCTCCATATCAAAGGCAAAGACATCGATAACAAAGCCTCTAACACCCAATTCACCGGTTTTCGTAACTAAAGTTTCACGATGATACCCTAAAGAAATTAACTTTTCGACCAAATCTTCCGGGCGTATTTCATCTCCTACCCGATAAGTCAAAATATGATCCTGAAACGTTTTAGGAAGAGGAAGATATCGAAGATATCCCATCAAATTAGTGACGACAATATGTCTTGACCCTCCCATCGTTTCTTTTAAAGTTTCTAGCCTTGTCATCATCAAATCTGGACTAATTGCGAGTGCTTCACTTGCTAAAAAATCATCCATCGGAAAAAGCAAAACAGCATCAGTATAATTACAAAGTGTTTGAGACAATTGATTCGCTTCATACAAGGAAGAAGTTACAACGAGAATATTGCGATTGGTCTTCTCCAATAATTTAGAAAGATACACAGCAAAAAGCTCACTGGTAAGCCCAGTGATCCCTACGTCTTCTATCTTTGAAATTGTAATCAAATCGTCAAAAAGTTTCATTGATTCACCCATTTTTATGATTATGATACGTCATCATCCAAGTAAAGTCTTCTGTAATAAACTCTTCCATGATCGTATGAATGGTTGGAATAATTTCTTCAATAACGTTCTCTTCTTCTTTGGATAATTTACCCAAAACATAATCTTTCAATTCTACTGTTTCATTTCGTCCTACTCCAATACGAAGACGTCTATAATTCTGGGTTCCTAAATTTTCTTCAATATTGCGTAACCCATTGTGACCAGAACAAGTCCCTTGCGCTCTCAGGCGATAATTTCCCAAATCTAAACTTGTATCATCGCAAATAATTAACACGTTTTCCAAAGGAATCTTAAAATAATCAACAAATTTACGAACCACTTCACCCGATAAGTTCATGTAAGATTGTGGCTCTAATAGAATTACTTTCTCAGAGGCAATTGTTATTTCAACATACTCTCCTTGAAATTTCCTTTTCTTTAATAACAGCGGATACTTTTCCAAGAAAGAATCAATCATTCGAAATCCCATATTATGTCTTGTTCTTCGATATTCCTTTCCTGGATTTCCAAGTCCTACAATTAATTTCATCTTTCTTCCTCCTTTCGATGATACTCCTGATAAATCACTGACTTTGCAATGTGACGTTCCTTAGCAACTAACTTCATAGCTTCCATTTCACTCATCCCATCAGAAGCATAGAGTAAAACATGTTCTTTGATCGAAAGAGAACTATAATCAACTTTGTCCATATTTCCAGAAACTACAATTACCATTTCTCCCTTAGCATTTGCACTTTCCTTTTGTACTTCTTCAATGGTTCCACGGTATATTTCCTCATAGAGTTTTGAAATTTCACGATGCAAAGAAATCGCCCGATTGCCGAAAATCATTTTTAAATCTTCCAAGGTTTCTTCAATTCGATGAGGAGCTTCATAAAAAATTAAAGTATAAGGGAACAAACTCAATTTTTTTAATTCTTCCATTCGTTTACTATGCTTCGATTGCAGAAAACCATAAAACAAAAAAGGCGATGGAGGAAGTCCAGAAGATGTTAGAGCTGGAACAAAGGCCGTTGCTCCTGGCAAAGAAATAACCGAAAGACCCTCTTTTATTACCTGAGAAGCAATTCGATACCCAGGATCACTGATAATAGGAGTTCCACGATCGGTAATCAATCCTACATTCTTTCCCTCTTTGAGAGCGGTAATCACTTGAGGTATCAAAGTTTCCTCTACTTTTTCATCGCTTCGAATTAAACGTTTTTGAATTTGATAATGATGAAGCAATTGACCTGTTACTCTCGTATCTTCACAAAGAATAAAATCGACAAGTTCGAGTGTTTTAATCGCTCGATAAGTCATATCTTCCATATTTCCAATCGGTGTAGGAATTAAATAAAGAGAAGCTTTTTCCTGATAGCTCTTTTGACTCATAATTTCACCTACTTTGTTAAATAATTTAAATAATCTTCCGTATAGGATCCATCTTCGTGATGAATATACAAGGGAGGCAATACCTTTAAGAAAGTTTTACCATTTTTCATTCCTTCTAGCAAGCAAAGATTAGACTCTTTTCCCTTTTTGGAATAAACAAATTGTAAACGTTTTGGTTCGATTCCATAACTAGAAAAAGTTTTTAATAAATCTAAAAGATGACTTGTGGGGTAAACTACAGCAAATCGTCCACCATTTTTTAATAGTTTTCGAGCACAAGTCAATAATTGATCAAGGGTTAAAGAAACTTGATGTCTTGCTAATGTTTTATGAACCTCTTGATTCACAAAAGAATGATCATGATGAGTAAAATAAGGTGGGTTACAAACGATAAGATCATATTGATCGGATTCCAATTGTGATTGAAATTCCAAAATATCCTGGCAAAAAAGTTGGATTTGATCTTCCAAATGATTGTATTTGATGCTCTTTCTTGCCAAGGCAACCAATTCCTCCTGAATTTCTACTGCATCAATCCTGGCTTTGGTATAAAGAGAAAAAATCAAAGGAATGGGAGCAGTTCCGGTTCCAATTTCTAAAATACGATGATCACGAAGATGAGGCAAAGCAAAGCGTGCTAACAAAATGGAATCCAAAGAAAAAGAAAACCAATCTGTATTTTGATAGATCTTCCTATTCTTGTATCCTACCAAATCATGTAATACTTCCATTAACTATCTACCTTAACTTCTAAAATCGTTTTATTTTTTAATTCCACTTGATAAGTACGATGAAACAAATCAACAGAAACTACTTTGCCTAATCCTTCTTCAGTTGGCATCATACTACCAAGATCAGGCATTCCCTTACGTAGCTCACGATAAACATCATCTTCATAATTCAAACAACAAAGAAGACGACCACAAACTCCATTGATTTTGGTAGGATTCAAAGAAAGATATTGATTTTTTGCCATATTAATAGAAACGCTATCAAAATTAGTTAAAAAACTATTGCAGCATAAGAACCTACCACAAGGTCCAAGACCTCCCACTAATTTAGCTTTATCACGAACTCCAATTTGATGAAGTTCAATTCTAGTTCGATAAATTTGAGCTAGTTTTTTAGCAAGTTCCCTAAAGTCAATTCTTTCCTCTGCAACGTAATTCAACAATAATTGAGTACGATCTAAAGTAAAACTAGCATCAATAAAATGCATAGGAAGATTTAAGGCTGCCGATATTCTTTTCGCATCTTGTAGAGCTTTCTTTTCTTCTTTTACATTTTTTTCATGTTGTTGAATATCTTCCTTCATCGCATAACGTAATATTTTTTTTAAAGGAAGAACCACGTTTTTCTCCTCCGTCTGTTTTATATTTCCTACAATTGTTCCAAATTGTATTCCTCTTGCTGTTTCTACGACAACAAAATCTCCCTTTTTTAGTTCTAAATGATTGGGATCAAATTGATAAACTCGACCATTAGAACTAAGCGAAACACCTACAGATTTGATCACAAAATCACCTCCCCTAATTTTAAATAAAACTTTGTCAACCAAATTTTCAAATTAACATTATAAGTAAGATCTTTTTCTAACTCGTAAAGAGATTGAATTAATTTGGTTAATTCCTTTGTTTGAAAGCCTAAAAGACATTCATTATAATGAATAACATCTTCTTTCGTTACTTTACCATTTTTCCTTTCCAAAAGTAAAATCAATAATTGGCGAAGATCATAGAATGTTTCTAACGTTTCCTCTTTGGAAGAAAAAAGCTTGTCCACAAATTCATTTTCATAAGCAATTAACCCTTTTTTATGATGTTTCAACACTTGTAAAAAAGTTTCTAAATTACGATACTTTTCCTCATTCCAAACGGGAGAAAACTCATATCGTAATGAAAAAATTTGGCAACGAGACAAAATAGTAGGTAACACTTGATAACGATTATTTGCAACCAAAATACCAACAATATTTTCTTCCGGTTCTTCCAAAAACTTTAGCATTGTATTACTAGATGCTACATTAAGCTTGTCCGCTTGAGCAACCAAATAAATACGAAGGCCATTCGTTAAAGATTTTGTTTTAAATCGATCTTGAAGATTTAATAACTGTTCCTTTTTGATAAAAGAACCATCTGGTTTTATCAAATAAAAATCAGGATAAGTTTCTTTATCTATTTGAAAACTCATCTTTTCTTGTTCACTTTGATTGAAAGAAGAAAATTGACTGAAAAGATATTTTACAAAGGAAATTACTAACTCCATTCCTTTTTCATATCCGTTGGTTTCAATAAAATAAGCATGCGACAATTTTTTATTCTTACCAATCATCGTTTGAACTTCCTCGCAAAAGCGAGGTTGTCTTTGTTGCCATTCCTCTAACATGTTTTCACCTACCTCAAAATGCAATAACCTTCAATAAAATAAGAGCAATCAAAGCAGGCGCCCCTAAGAGCGAAACTGAAGTGATAGTAATCCAATTAATTGGAATTACCATATTGAATGATACTGCAACCAAATTATACCCATATAGTATAAACGCACCTAAAATAAAATTTTTACAAAACTTCCAAATCTTCTTCATAGTTCACCTCAATAAACCATATGAAGCAAACAGAAGATTATGCGATCTCTTTACGGTCTTGAAAGGCTCTTTCCAGAGTAAGTGGATCAATATATTCCATATCCGCACCCATGGGAATTCCACTTGCAATTCGTGAAATTTTAATAGGAAGACCTTCTAAAATATTATGAATATAAAGTGCTGTTGTTTCCCCTTCAATGCTAGGTTTGAACGCTAAAATAACTTCTTTGTAATTTTCTTGTTTAATACGGTCAACTAATTCATTGAGACCAATATCTTCAGGACGAATACCACTAGAAAGATCAATGAGTCCTTCTAAGACATGATAGCGACCATTGTAAGTTCCTAATTTTTCAAACAGGAACACGCTTTTTGTATCTTCCACAACACAAAGAACTTCTTTATCACGAAGAGAATCAGAGCAAACATCACACAATTCATTTTCCGTCAAAGTATGACATCTCTTACACTCATGAATTTTAGTAGGAACCTCTTCAATACTTTTCGCAAGAGATAATGACTTTTCTTCCTCCATTTCCAAAATAGAAAAAGCAAAACGTTCTGCTGATTTTTCTCCAACTCCTGGTAAGTATTTCAATCGTTCAATTAACTTTTGAAGACTATTAGGATACGCCATAACTAAAACATCCCAGGAAGAGATCCACCAAATCTACCCATCTTTTCCTCAGTCATTTTATCTACTTTTTTCATAGCTTCATTCATGGCAATTTGAATCATATCTTGAAGCATTTCAATATCTTCCTTCTCGAAGGAATGAGTATCATCGATGTGCACCTCAACAACTTCCTTTTTACCATTTACTTTTACAGAAACAAGCGAGCTACTCGCTTCAAAAGTCATTTCATCAATTTCACTTTTTGTTTTTAGCATATCTTTTTGTAATGCCTGTGCTTGTTTCATAATTGCTTGCATATTCATATTATCCACTCTCCTTTTAATTAACTTCTACAATATCACCAAAGATTGCAGCTTCTTTTAAAGTACTATCTTCCGATGATTGTGATATTATTTTATCATCATTTTGTCGGTTTGAACTCATTTCTGAATCCTTTTCTTCTTCAGGTTCCTCTTCGTATTCATAAATAATATTATTTTTTCGATCTTGAATATAGGTATTTTTTTCCAAAATCCACTGTTCATTGGTCATAAACACAAAATTCATAGAAGTTCCAAAAATAGTTTCAAACACCTCAAATAAACGATCATAATGTTCAAACGCTTGAGCAACCATCGATTCATATTCATAACTTAAAATTAAATTCTTCTCACTAGCAACGCGAGGAATTCCATCCAATAAAAGACAAGCCAAGTAACCAATGGATTCATCAAAAGTATACTCAGATAGAATAGACCAGCGTTGCCTATAATTTTCAAGAATTGCTTTATCTGCTTTTGCAAAAGTGTTATGAACACGTACTTTCATTTTTTTAAGAAGATTATGATTCGTTTTCAAAGGTTCTTTTTCTTTTGAATTGGAAGATTCTAATCCAGAATCTGAAACCTGTACTACTTTTTCATCTATTTTTTCTTCTATGTTATGAGAAGATGGCAATGATTCTTTTTTTCCATGAGATGTAACTTCATCTATAGAAGAATTCAAATCATTCATAAATGATACTATAGTTACTTCAAATAAAATCTTAGGATTGCTTGATTGTTTCATATTTTTTCCCAAATCAGAAAGGCATCCTACAAAATCGAACATTTGTTTTTTATTATAAGTAATAGTCTCTTTTTGAAATGTTGCATTAACAAATAAATCTCGAACAGTTAATAACAATTGATCTACCAAAGGAATAAAATCTTTTCCACCACAGTAATAATCCTCAATTAAATGCAACGTTTTGGAAAGATTATTTTGAAAAATAGATTCAATGAACTCTTTAAGATCCTTTTTTGAAAGTAAACCGTTCATCAGGTTAAAATCTTCTATCGTAATTTTACCTTCTGCATAAGAACTTAACTTATCGAGCATTCCAAGGGCATCTCGCATTCCACCATCTGAATACTCTGCAATAGATTTTAACGTTTCTTCATCAATTTCAATTTGCTCTCGAGCACTAATCTCTTTTAGACGTTTTACCAAATTTTCTATACTAATACGGCGAAAAGAAAAACATTGGCATCTAGAAATAATAGTAATAGGAACCTTGTGAAGATCGGTAGTAGCTAAAATAAAAATAACATGACTAGGAGGTTCCTCTAAAGTTTTCAAAAGAGCATTAAATGCACCAGTTGAAAGCATATGTACTTCATCAATAATATACACTTTACAGTTCAACGAAGAAGGAACCAAATTAATTTTATCTTTTAATTCACGTATTTCATCAACTCCATTATTAGAAGCAGCATCAATTTCTACAATGTCCACGCATTCCTTTGAAGAAGCTATTTGACAGGAATCACACACTCCACATGGTTCACCATTTATTAAGTTTTCACAGTTAATTGCTTGAGCTAATATTTTTGCCATAGTTGTTTTTCCAGTTCCTCTTGGACCTGAGAACAAATAAGCATGACTTGTCTTATGGTTGATAAGAGAATTGCTTAACGTTTTGGTAATGATATCTTGTCCAACAGTTTCTGATAATTTTTTCGGACGATATTTACGATACAATGCTTGATACAAGGATTATCCCCCCACTTCAAATACAATTATAGTATATCAAAAAAACACTTCTATCAAAAGATAAAAACCGCTATTTTCTGCGGTTTTTAAAAAAATTTTGCAACATCTTTTGACATTCCTCTTCTAAAATTTTACCTTCCAATTCGACACTCGTTTCTGATTGATTACCTTCAAAAATTTTTTTCACAATTTCTTGTTCTTCGGGATCTGTTGTGGATGTTCCATAATAAACCTTTTCGATTCTTGATTGTTGAATTGCACTTGCACACATACTACATGGTTGTAAAGTTACATAAAGTTCACAACCATTAAGTCTCCAATTTGACAATTTGTTATTTGCTTCTAAAATAGTCACCAATTCTGCATGATATAACGAAGAATGATACTTTTCTTTTTGATTATGACCCACTGCAATCACTTTATCACCTTTTACCAAAACCGCTCCAATAGGAATTTCTCCTTCTCTATAAGCTTTTTTTGCTTCTTTCAAAGCTAACTTCATATATTTTTCTTTCATATATTTTCTCCAACAAAAAGGCGCACATGAAGGCAAAATGTTAAGGCTGCTATCTTCCGATCCTGACCTGATTCCAAACGTCATCATTGCGCCAATAACATAATACATGATTTTTTACAGTTACACAAGGCTTATAAAGATATTAATATTTTTTTATACGTTTCTATAAACTATGTTACCTAATTTAATGTTTCACGTGAAACATTAAAAAAGTATTTCAAAATATATTACATTCTATATTTTAATAATTCTAAATAATTTTATTGAAATAAAACCTAACAAAAAGAAGAACAATGTTTCACGTGAAACATTGTTGAGTATTGAAAATTATAATTAATATTAGAATTATCTACCATATATTTCCAATTATTTCCCGGGAAATAGAAAAAGGAAGCTATTTTGCTTCCTCCTCTATCATTTCTTCATCAGATTGTTCTTCTTGTTGTTCTACAACTGCAACAGTTGATACTTTGTTTTCATCTTTCAAATGAATGAGACGAACTCCTTGCGTTGCACGTTTTAAAGTTGATACTTGATCAAGTGGCATTCTCATAATAATTCCACCATCAGTAATGATCATAAGATCAAAGCCATCAGTTACAGATTTTAAGGAAACCATGGTTCCATTTTTCTCTGTGATATTGAGAGCTTTAACTCCCTTACTTCCTCTGTGAGTCAAACGATATTCTTCAATCGGGGTTTTCTTTCCATAACCATGTTCTGTTACAACTAACACCTGAGAATGATTATCCACAACTTCGGCACCAACTACTTTCGCTCCATCCAAGTCAATTCCTTTTACTCCAGAAGTACTACGACCCATGGAACGAATCTCATTTTCGGCAAAACGCACCATACGTCCATTACTTGCACCAATAATAATTTCATTTTCACCTGTTGTTTTACGAACCGTCATAAGCTCATCGTTTTCTTTTAAAATGATAGCTATTTTTCCACTCGTACGAATGTTATCAAATTCCGTTAAAGCTGTTCGTTTAACAAGACCATCTCTTGTAGAGAATAAAAGATATTTTGCTTCATCATCAGGACTCACTGTAATGATCGAACTAATGTTTTCATCTTTATCGAGAGACAATAAGTTAATAATTGGTAATCCCTTAGATTGTCTTGAAAACTCTGGAATTTCATATCCTTTCATACGATAAACTCTACCTTTATTTGAGAAAAATAGAATATAGTCATGAGTACTCGTCGTCAAAAGATGTTCTACAAAATCTTCTTCATTCGTTCCCATACCTTTGATACCTACTCCACCACGATTTTGAGAACGGTAAGTATTTACTGGTAACCGTTTAATATAGCCATTGTGAGTCAATGTAATTACGATATCTTCCACTGGAATCAAAGATTCATCTTCAATGTATTCAATTGCTGTCATATCGATGAAAGTACGGCGTTCGTCACCAAATTTATCACGAATTTCCATCATTTCATCCTTGATAATTTGTAATACTTTTTCATTACTCTCTAAAATAGCTTTTAAATTAGCAATTAATTCCAATAACTCCTTCAATTCCGCTTCAATTTTATCTCGTTCTAATCCAGTCAAACGGCGTAGCTTCATTTCAAGAATAGCACCAGCCTGAGCCTCACTCAAATCATAGTTCTTTTGAAGGCCCTCTAAAGCTTCTTGATCACTCTTAGAAGATTTAATCAATTGAATGATTGCGTCAATATTATCAAGAGCAATCTTCAAACCTTCTAAAATATGAGCTCGTTTTTCGGCTTTATCTAACTCAAAACGAGTTCTACGAACAATAACAGATTTTTGAAAATCAAGATATTTTTCTAAAATTTGATTTAAATTGAGAACACGTGGTTTATTATCATCTAATGCCAATAAATTAATTCCAAACGAAGTTTGCAATTGTGAATATTTATACAAATTGTTTAAAACAACATTTGCATTCGCTTCTCTTTTTAATTCAATTACAATCTTTAGACCAGAAAGATCTGTTTCATCACGAATATCAGAAATACCATCAATCACTTTATTACGAACCAATTCTGCTATTTTTTGAATTAAAACAGACTTATTTACCTGATAAGGAATTTCTGTTACCACAATTCGTTGACGATTGTTGTGTTCTTCTATATTTGCCCTAGAACGAATTACAATCGTTCCTTTTCCTGTTTCAAACGCCTTTCGAATACCACTATTTCCTAAAATAATACCACCCGTTGGAAAATCAGGTCCCTTAATGTATTCCATTAATTCTGAAACAGAAATATCAGGATGATCTATTTTAGCAATACAAGCATTGATAACTTCCTTTAAATTATGTGGTGGAATATTGGTTGCCATACCAACTGCTATCCCCATAGTTCCATTTACTAAAATATTAGGAAATCTACTTGGAATTACCACTGGTTCTTTATGTAAACCATCAAAGTTGTCCACAAAATCAACGGTATCTTTATTAATATCACGAAGTAATTCCAAAGAAACCTTGGAAAGTCTCGCTTCCGTATAACGATACGCAGCTGCTCCGAAACCATCAATAGAACCAAAGTTACCATGACCATCGACCAATGGATAACGATAGTTGAAATCTTGTGCCATTCGCACCATCGCATCATAAACAGAAGTATCACCATGTGGATGATAACGTCCAAGAACGGCACCAACGGTAGTTGCACTTTTACGATATTGTTTATCAGGAGTTAATCCATCTTCGTACATTGTATATAAAATACGACGATGAACTGGTTTTAAACCATCTCTGACATCAGGAAGAGCTCGAGAAACGATAACACTCATAGAATAATCCAAAAAAGATGATCGCACTTGTTCTGCAATATTAACATCTACTAATTTATGATCTGTCTGTATTTCCATAAAAACACCTCCTATACGTCAAGATTCTGGACATATCCAGCATTCTCTTCAATAAATTTCTTTCTTGGTTCCACTTCTTCACCCATCAGAATTTGGAATGTTTCATCTGCATACATAGCATCTTCGATATTAACACGAAGTAAACTACGGTAATTTGGATTCATGGTCGTATCACACAATTCTTCTGGATCCATTTCACCAAGTCCTTTATTACGGGAAATCTCTTTCTTCGCATTTTCTGGAAGATTTGCTAAATATTCATCTAATTCTGTTTCATCTAATACATAGTGTGCTACTTTGCCTGTTACAACCTTAAATAATGGCGGTTGAGCAATATAAACATGTCCTTGTTCAATCAATGGACGGAAAAAACGATAAAAGAAAGTCAACAATAATGTTGCGATATGAGCTCCATCCACATCAGCATCGGCCATAATAATAATCTTATGATAACGAAGCTTTTCGATATTGAACTCTTCCCCTACTCCTGTTCCTAAAGCAGTAATCAAAGAACGAATTTCTTCATTTCCAAGGACACGATCTAATCTTGCTTTTTCCACATTTAAGATCTTACCGCGAGCGGTAAAATTGCCTGCGTGGAAGCATTACGACCTGAAACAGCAGATCCACCTGCTGAATCTCCCTCGACAATAAATAATTCACATTGACTTGCATCTTTACTTGAGCAATCAGTTAATTTACCTGGAAGAGATGAAATCTCAAGGGCTGTCTTTCTTCTTGTCAATTCTCTTGCCCTCTTTGCTGCTACACGAGCACGAGCTGCAGTCATTGATTTATCCACAATAACTTTAGCTTCATCAGGATTTTCCATCAAGAATCGTTCAAATGACTCTGAAAAAATGCGATCAGAAATACTTCGAACTTCACTATTTCTTCAAACTGAGGATTTGGATGCTTAATGGAAATAATCATCGTAAGTCCTTCTCTTACATCATCACCAGTTAAAGGATCGTCATTATTTTTAAGAATTCCATTACTTACTGCGTATTTATTTAAAATACGAGTTAATGCTCTACGTACTCCATCTTCATGAGTTCCACCTTCTGGAGTCGTAATATTATTAACAAAGGAATAAATACTTGAATTATAAGATTCGTTGTATTGTAACGCTACTTCTAAGGAAATATCTTTTTCTTTTCCGTTAATATCAATAATAGTTGGATGAATTGCTGTTTTATTCTGATTTAACATTAACACATACTCGCGAATTCCACCTTCATAACAGAAAGAATCTTTTTTATCTGCTTCTCTTTCATCCTCTAAGGAAATTCTTAGCCCTTTATTTAAAAAGGCAAGTTCTCTTAAACGAATTCGCAACGTTTCATAATTAAATACCGTAGTATCCGTAAAAATTTCTTCATCTGGGAGAAAAGTAACAGAAGTTCCTGTACGTTCACTCGAACATTGATCAATGACTTTCAACGTATCTTGAGGTTTTCCACCATTTACGTATTTTTGAAAATAAACATTTCCATTTTTATAGACTCTTACTTCTAACCATTTTGACAAAGCATTAACAACAGAAGCACCTACTCCATGGAGACCACCAGATACTTTATATCCTCCGCCTCCAAATTTGCCTCCAGCATGTAATACGGTATAAACAGTTTCGACCGTAGATTTTCCTGTTTTAGGATGAATATCAACAGGAATACCACGACCATTATCTCTAACTGTAATTGTATTATCCTTTCCAATAATTACTTCAATATGAGTACAAAATCCAGCTAAGGCTTCATCAATCGCATTATCAACAATTTCCCAAACCAAATGGTGAAGTCCTCTTTCACTTGTAGTACCAATATACATTCCTGGACGTTTTCGAACCGCTTCTAACCCTTCCAAAACTTGGATGGCTGACGAATCATATGCGGTTTCAACTTTTTCTTTTTCTTCCATAATTCTATCCTTCCTTCTCTATTATTTCTCCATTCTCTACTGAAAAAATCTTATAATCTCGTAAACTTCTTCGATCAATATCTTTTAAATCGGTTGATGTAATGATACATTGAATATCATGATTAATATAGCGAAGAAGATTATTTTTCTTTTTCTTATCAATTTCACTTAAAACATCATCTAACAACAAGATGGGTTTACTTCCAGTCTCCATTTCAAATAAAAGAATCTCTGCCAACTTATGACAAATAACAACCAAACGTTGTTGCCCTTGGGAACCATATTCTTTTAAAGAAAGATCCTTTAAAAAATAAGAAAAATCATCACGATGAGGACCATATAATGTCATTCCCTGTGCTAATTCACGAGAATAATTCTTCTTATACTTTTTCCTCAACTTTTCAGTAATTTCTTCTTCTGTATAGGTTTCTAGTTCTACATTAGGCTCATAACAAATCCTAAGTCCTTGTTCTTCTGTAATATCAAAGAAAATTGAGGTGATTTTTTGATTAATAAAATCAATATACCTTTTTCGTTCTTGATAAATTACAACTGCCTTTGTGATTAGTTTTTTGGTTAGAACATCTAAATATCTTTCATCTCCCAAATGATTTGTATATAAAATTTTCAAATATTCATTGCGCATTTTCAAAATCTTATTGTACTCATTTAATGAATTTAAATAATCTTTAGAGATCTGACTGATTTGAATATTTAAAAGATTTCTTCGAAT
>CARZYU010000006.1:0-5063 GCA_949113215.1 uncultured Bacilli bacterium
AACGATAGTAGAAGTTTGTTTTTTTAATTGGTTTAATTCCTGAATGATTGCTTCACTTTTTTCTCGATCATCCCAGAAATTGGGTTGATTCAATTCCGCTTCTAATTTTTTGATCGATTCTAAGTTCCCATCGACGTCAAAGTGACCTCCATAATGTCATAATATCTACTTGTAATTTTTCGTATTCTCTTTGCAATAAATTGTAATCCATCGTCTCATCCTACTTTCTGTCTATATTATACCCTAATCCATAAGAAATCGCAAAAAAAAAGAGAACAATTCTGTTCTCATGCTTTTTACTTACAAGTAGCTCCTTGTGCTTCATACATAGACTTTACTCCGTCGTAAGTTAAGTTATTGTCGCTATCCATGTAAGCCTTCATTTCACTATTTTCTTTTACTAATTTTTTAAGATCCATATCAGCATAATGAATCGTCGTTTTCGATTCCACTTTTCCGTTTTGGTTTGTTACCTTAAAATCATATCCACCGTAAGCTTCATCTAAAGTTTTATAGGTATTATTTAACGTATCCTCAAATTGTTTTAGTAAAGATTCATTCTCTGAGGTAACTGTTTCTACGGTCTCTACTTTTGTAACTACTTTCTTAGAACCCGATTCGGTATAATAGGCCTTGTACTCAGAAGCTAATTCATATCCGTTGTCCGTATCCTTTCTAGATAAAGTACAATTTAATGTCTTATACTCCTTGTTATTTCCACATCCTGTTAAAAGTAAGGCTCCACATGCTAAAGCACTTCCTAATACTAATCTTTTCTTCATTCTTTTCCTCTCCTTTTGATCAGTATAATTTAACTCTAGTATATACTATCTTTTCAAAAAAATGAACAAGATTATCTTTTTTCTTTTTTAAATTTTCTATATTTCTCCATAATACTTATATAGTCTTTTTACCATAGGAGAAAAATTGACCGCGGATAAATCCATTGATTTTTTCTCTGCAATATATTTTGTCAAATACATACTTTGAATGAGCATTTGATAATCGTCTAGTATTTGATCTTGAAATTTAGAGTCAATTACTACGATGGTTCTATAATATCTCTTTAATTCTTCTAACAACATTTTATCAAACTCAGTATTTCTATTATAATAGACCGCTATGCCATCGTAGTTCCTATTTAGTGTACTTCTACCATGGCAATAATCGTATTTGTCGTGAACAATTGGTATTCCGATCCCTGATTCCACCATAGTTGTTTCTAAATACTTAGACGCTGCACTTGTATCATAACCACTAAATATTTCATATATATTACTTTTAGTATCAAAACTAAAACCTTTTTTTTCTATCAAATCTAACATTAAGTGATTATTTCCCTTTAAATAATAATCCATCAATATACTAACCGGAATTAATGTAGTTCCAAGAGAGATAAAACTCTGCTCTTTCGCAATTGTTGTAATATAGTTTAAATAGGTTACATTAGCATCATCAAACAAATGGCTTGATAATAAGTATTTCTTAAGATCATTCGAAAAAGACATCTCTATTCCATAATGATTTCCACTATAACTACAAGCTACTACATTTCTAAAGGAATCATTATTACGATAGATAAAATCCCTAGGCTCGCTATTCACTGTCAAAACTCCATTTTTTTGATTGATAACTTTTGCTGCAAATTCACTTACTACGCTTGATCCTCCTACACCACAAAATACTGTTGGTTCTAACAGTTTTGATAATTCATTTCTGATAAACTCTAAATCTGTATGTTTTAATGAATCAACAATTCTTTCTCTTAAAAGATCAAAATTAATCTGCATATTTTCAACTAAACTCTTTTTAAATTCACTGTATTCAATACATGGTAATTTTGATTCATTACCACTACATTTCGTAACGGAATATCCTTCATTGTCATACTCAAGAACATAGATTTCATCTTGATACAATAATGAATAAGAAAACAGTGTTTCATAATACATATTTTTTTTGACAACATATCGATTTAATTCTTTCATCAGCTGTCCCAAATACTCAATCATCATCAGATCATTCTGGCTTAAATTTAAATGATGATTATGCACAAAATAGAGATCATCAAACTTTCCGTATTCCTCTAAAAATTTCGCTAACCACTTAATATAGTCATCATTTAATAGCATTTTTCTAAATTCATTCATAATAAAACTCCTTTCAAGTTCAATATAACTCAAAAGGAGGAAATATTTCGTCTACTAAAACTTTTCATCTAGTAATGTATACTTTATGATTCTTTTTAATTCAAAATGCCTTATCTCTTGTTTCATTTCGCAAAATGCAGCACAATACCATCCATCTTGAAATAAAAACATTTCTGCCGGATCTATGGTTCTTTCCATTTCTCCTTTTCCATAAGAATAATACACTATTTTCACTTTTCGCTTTTCTTTGATTGCTCTCACTAAAATATTGTATTTTTTGGATATTTCTTCGTTCAAATTCAATTCTTTTTCTTCGCTTTTACTTCCTATATACACACCTTTGATTTTATCTTGAAGCAAAATGAGCTTTTCTCTCAAATTTTTATCTTGTTCTGAATTAATGTATTTATCTAATAATTTCGCATCCTTCAGCTTAAATTTTCTTAAGGGAATACGAATGGATTGATTTAATACATATCCACCGTATGGACCCATTATCGTATCAACATAAATTCCCGCTTTTTCTAGATCTTCCTTATATACCCTAATCATTCTTTCCGACACTTCAAGAATATTGGATAATTCATTTATACTATATTTTTTGCCCGATTGTAACAACTCTAACATAGTAATTTCATTCGAAATTTTAGACATTTAATCATCTCACTTTTTAGAATCAACTGTAAATCCAATCGAAATAATCATATCAGGATTGTAGTATGGGTAAACCCTTTTTACGTTTCGATTTCCTTCCTTTTGAACTTGTGCAATTTTTGCACAAGTTGACTTTTTTTCCAGTTCTGCATCTCTATAAATATTATTGATACGTTTAACAATCCTACATCGATTAATACTAAACGAAGTTAATAAGGATTCTGCATTTAACCAAACATCTTCATTTTCAAGTAACACTTCTATTTTAGTATTACCATCTTCATCATTATAAAATAAGATATTTTTTCATTTCCTATTAATTTATCTTTCATCTATTACACCTTTTTAAGGTTATTTTCTCAAGTAAATCACTAAATATATTATACTATTTTTAAATTTTTACAATTTTTGGATAATCCTTATTTATTAGAAATTTTTTTCAACTCTTCTTTTTCAATTTCTTTAATCGATTTTTCAGGAGTAGGTAAATTTTCTGGCATTGTACCACCTATTTTTTTAATTGTTTGCCTTACAGCTTGTCCTACTTTATGATGTGTTATACAAGCATCGTTTTCACTATTAATATTTTGATTTTTTAAAACCTCATCTGTTTGAGTAATTCTAAATAGATTTGCAGCAAGTTCTGTGCTACCCATATAATCTAATATGTCTTCTTTATCAGAATCAATGCCTTTTCTTTTCGCAATTTGCTTTGCAGTTTCTCCATCATACAGCCCTCTATAGCCATAATCATTAAACTTACCATAATTTTGTACACCAGATTTTTTGGCAGTATCAAATAAATATTTGTTTTTGTTTTTAACATTAATTCGTGTATATAATCTTTTTTCATCTTCAGATAATTTTGAATATTCTTGCTGTGTAATTTCCATCTTTCTTGTTTGTACCGCAAAATATGTTTGACCTAATGCAACAGATTTATGTCTCGCTGGACTTGCATTTTGAACTATTAAGTAACATGCATATCTTGAAAGCTTATAATCAATAACTTCTTTAGTTGTAGCACCTGATTTAACGATTTTCCCTTTAACGGGAAAATGGTCCTCTACATTTATATTACTTAATTTACAACTTATTTTAGCTTTATTAATTACCTTGGCAAAATGTTCCCATTTAGAATATTCAAGCGCAACCATTAATTCTCTAGCTTCCCAATATTCGTTGCCTAACTCATCCATGTGCTTAATTTCTTCAAAAGTTTTTTCTTTATATTCTTCAATACTATTCATTGAAATCCCCTGCCCTTCTATTATAGATATTTATCTATTTTTACATTTTTTGAATTATCGCAAACAAATTTATAACTACTATTTAATTTGTCTGTTACATCCACATTATCAATTCTTACTTAAATTGGAGCAATTTTATTACTATTTTCGATCCTTAGTTTATAAGGCTTTTGGCGATTTTTATCTGATTCCAAACTCAAAATACCTATTGAGAACTTATCTAAAAATTGTAATCATAAAAAAGCTCACAAGACCTTTTATTTATTTGGCTTTGCAAGCTTATTTTCCACAGCATTGTTTATACTTCTTGCCTGAACCGCAAGGACAAGGATCATTACGTCCTACCTTACTACTTTTAGCAGGTTTTTTCTTGGCTGCATCTTTCCCGTCATTTGTAATCTTTTTCTTGCTTACTTCTTTTCGCTCTACATTCTTTTTAATCTCTGCCTTTAAAAGGAAGATACTAATATCTTTGTCGACTCTTTGGAGCATTTGATCAAATAGTTGGAATCCTTCCATCGTGTATTCACGAAGTGGATCTGATTGTCCATAACTACGTAAGTAAATTCCTTCACGAAGATGATCGAGAGTATTGATCTGTTCCATCCAGTAATTATCGATTACCCTTAAGCTAATTGCCTTTTCAAATTCATTAATCACTTCTTCTGGTACATCTTTAATTTTTTCTTCGTACTCTTTTACTGCAAGCTCATAAAGGAAAGTAATAACATCTTCTACTGATCGGTTGGAAATTTCTTGGACAGAAATATCTTTCTTTAATAAATTTTCATTTGCTGCTGAAGTAATTTCTTCCAAATCTGCATCAGTCAATTTTCCTTCTGGAGCAATATGAGAACGAACCAAATCTTCAATATGATTGTGGAATGTCTTTAAAATCGTTTCCCGAATCGACTCGTTATCTAAAATTTCATTACGCTTTTGATAGATTAATTCTCTCTGGTTATTGATAACATCGTCGTATTGCAGTAATTGTTTACGAATATCGAAG
>CARZYU010000006.1:5073-9512 GCA_949113215.1 uncultured Bacilli bacterium
TTCTACTCTTGTTTGAGCAGTTCCAATGGCCTTACTGAAGGTTTTACTACGAATGGCATTGTCTCCAAAGCCTAGGTTTTGCATCATTAGTTTAATTCGATCAGATCCAAAACGTACCATCAAGTCATCTTCCATTGAAACATAAAACTGAGAAAAACCTGGATCTCCTTGACGACCAGAGCGACCACGCAATTGGTTGTCGATACGACGAGATTCATGACGTTCGGTTCCAATCACACAAAGTCCACCCATTTCTTTGATCGAATCAGATAACTTGATATCGGTTCCACGACCAGCCATATTGGTTGCGATTGTAACTGATTTTTGACCACCAATTTTTGAAATGATTTCTGCTTCACGAGCATGATTCTTCGCATTTAACACTTCGTGGGGAATATGACGCTTCTTTAACAAATTACTTAATAATTCACTTGTCTCGATCGCAATCGTACCAACTAAGACAGGTTGCCCTTTCTTATATCGTTCTTCAATTTCATTGACGATCGCCTTATATTTGGCATCTCTTGTAGCATAAACCAAATCTGGTGCATCTATTCTTGCCACTGGCTTATTGGTAGGAATCGAAATAACATACATGTTATAAATATTTCGAAATTCTTCTTCTTCCGTTTTAGCTGTACCTGTCATACCAGAAAGCTTCTTATACATACGAAATAAATTTTGGAACGTAATCGTAGCAAGAGTCTTTGTCTCTTGATTGATTTTAACTCCCTCTTTGGCTTCAATTGCTTGATGAAGTCCATCACTATAAGCTCTACCATGCATCAGGCGCCCTGTGAATTGATCGACAATGACAATTTCTCCCTCTTTGACAACGTAATCAACATCCAGTTTCATCGCATAATTTGCTCTTAAAGCTTGATTGATATAATGAACCAGAGTTGTATTCTCGACATCATAAAGGTTCGCAACATGAAACATTTTCTCTCCACGCTTTGTTCCTTCATCGGTTAAATTAACGGCTTTGGTCTTTTCATCGTAAATAAAATCTCTTTCTTCCTTTAAAGATTTTGCAAAACGATCAGCATCTAAATAAAGATTAGCACTTCTCATTTCCCCACCTGAGATAATAAGAGGCGTTCTTGCTTCATCGATCAAAGCAGAATCCACTTCGTCAATAATCGCAAAATTTAACGGGCGAAGTACTCGATCTTCTTTTCTTACTACCATATTATCACGAAGATAATCGAATCCCACTTCGTTGTTCGTCGTATACGTAATATCGCTGTTGTAAGCGTCCTGTTTTTGCTTTGGAGTAAGTTCCCTCAAGTTAACTCCTACCGTTAGGCCTAGGGCCTCATAGATTGGGCCCATCCACTCTGCATTACGAGCCGTCAAATATTCATTGACGGTAATGACATGAACTCCTTCTTCGGTCAAAGCATTTAAATAAGCCGGAAAGGTCGTAACCAATGTTTTTCCTTCTCCTGTTTTTAATTCGGCAACATTTCCATAATGAATGGCAATCGCTCCTAATAACTGCACATAAAATGCTTTCTCTCCTAATTTACGAAAAGCTACTTCTCGCACTACAGCATAAGCCTCTACTAGGATGTCTTCAAGAGTTTCTCCCTTTTGTAATCTTTCTTTAAATTCCGTTGTTTTTGCCTTTAAATCTTCATCCGATAACTTCTGCATATCCTCATCAAGTGCCTCGATTTGATCAGCAATGACATGGAACCTCTTTAATTCTTTATATTCATGGTCAAACATTCTTTTTAATAATCCCATTTTATGACCTCCTCTAATAAGATATTTTATCAAAAAACGAATCAGAATAAAAGATAATTCCACTGATTATGGGCAAAAGAAAAGACCTAAAAGGTCTATTCTGCTTCGATGAGACCATAACCGCCATCTTTTCTCTTGTAGACAAGAGTAGGTTGGTTGGTTTCTGCATCTTTGTAAAGATAAAATTGGTGTCCTAACAACTCCATTTGGATGATTGCTTCTTCTTCGCTCATTGGCTTTACCGAAATCTTTTTGCGTTTTACCACAACTTCTGGCTTTTCATCGTCTTCTTCCTCTTCAAAAACAAATTCTGGTGCTGAATGCGTATTTTGTTTTGCAAGACGAGTCTTATTCTTACGAATTTGTCGTTCTAGCTTATCAATGAGTGTGTCCACTGCTGCATAGAAATCCTCTTGCTCTTCCTCTGCTCTTAAAATGAACATTTGAAGAGGTACCGTTACTTCTACCTTCTGACGACGATCCTTGATTTTCACTACAACAGTAGCTCGAACAGAATTACTATCCGATAAGTATTTGTCTAATCGTTGTAACTTATCTTTTAGATAATCACTCATTGCTTCTGTCACCTGAATTTTATCGCCTCTGATTACTAATTCCATATCATCATCCTCCCAATTAAAGTATAGCACACGGAAACGAAAAAACCAACTACTTCATCATAGCTGGTTCTTGAGTTACTGTAACATTGACAGCTTGCAAACCTTTGGCCGTTTCAATTAATTTAAAGTTCACTTGTTGTCCTTCGGCAAGAGTTTTATATCCATCTAATTCAATTGCCGAATAGTGAACGAAAATATCTTCATTATCCTTGTATTCAATAAATCCATAACCCTTTTCATTATTGAACCACTTTACTCTTGATTCCATCATCACGTAGACACCTCTCCTTCTAAATTCTTTTTCTCCAATGCGATCATCGGAGTATATTCATTGTAGCAGGCTACAGAATGATTATTGGTAATTTCTTTAAACCGTCACTTTATGACTATGAAGAGTGTCGATTTTTGATTTCTAGCGACAACTTGTCCAAAAAAAAGAAAAGAAAGCGCACTTCGAGGAATCCGAAGCAGTATAGTTTCTTTTCACGTAGTATAGAAGTTAAGGTAACGAGGTGAACGAAGTATGAAGCAAGCCTTTCTAAATCATTCTATCAGGTTTATCGAAAAATACAATCCTAATTATACACAAGATGACATCGAAAAGCTAGCCTATGGTTTAGAAGGAATTTATCTCACTATCACCAAAATCGTTATTATCCTCACAGTCTCTTTCTTATTAAATATCTTGAAGGAGACTGTCCTCCTATTACTATTTGTTAATATCATACGCTTTACAGGGTTTGGGTTCCACGCTGGAAAAAGCATTGAATGTTTGTTCTTTTCTAGCCTTCTCTTTTTAGGATTCCCATTCCTTTGTAAATATACCATTATCCCATTAACAATACAATTGCTCATTGCCTCTACTTGTACAATACTTTTCATCATTTATGCACCAGCTGATACGGTAAAAAGACCTCTTACAAATCGGAAAAAGCGAATATTACGAAAGGTTGGAACTATCTTGATCTCAATTATCTATACAAGTACAGTTTTTTTTATTAAAGATCAAATCTTAGTAAATATTTTAATTGCCAGTTTAATGATTCAAGCAATTGTTATTCTACCAATTACTTATCAAATCTTCCATCAACCTTATGCTAATTATAAAAAGATCAATTCGATTTAAATATTTTTAATATTTAGATATACGTAGAAAGGTTGGTGGAAGTGTGAAAAAGAAAATTGCTGGTGTATTAGCAGCTATTGCTATGTTAGCTACCGGAGTTGCTAGTACAGGATGTCTTTGGCTTGTTATGGACGAACCAAAAACAATCAAAGGTATGGACTAAAAGAGAAAGTGTGAAGGGCCTAATTTTCACTCTTTTTTTTGTCCAAATTAGTATCTATCATCAACTGAACAATATAATATTTGTTTTTAATACTATGATTTTCAGATATGAAATCATTGTTTTTAACAATCTTAGCTGCATAAGTCAATCCATGGCCTCGCCCCTTTCCTTTTGTACTAATTCCTTTTTTTCCTATCTGATCTAATTCCAGTATATCCCCGAATGAATTTGAAATCGTAAAGTAAAGAATATCCTGAAGTTGATAGATTTCAATGGCGACCTCTTTTCTTTTAGAAGAGCTAGCTGCCTCAATTGCATTATCTACATAGATTCCTAGCAAATTACAAATATCTTTTGAATTTGCTAAGGACCCAATATTTTTTCTTATCTTTGGACTTACATCGACTAAAATTTTTATTCCATTTTCTTTTGCCACGGACATTTTATAGTATAACAGCGCCTTTATGGTTCCTTTAGGTAAATTCTTTAATTCTTCAATCCAACAGTTATCTATTACATTCACGTCTTCCAAAATATCGTCAATTCTTTTCATGATATTTTTATTTTTAGTCATATTACGAATTGATCCTAATGTATTTTTCAATTCATGCCTAGTCATCTTATCATTTTCAATTGCATTTTCATATACTTCTACATGACTCCATAACATCTGATATTCTGCATTTAACTTTTTATTGAAACTTTTTTCTTTTACATAAATGCATAAAATAACAATAAAAATTAAAATTAAACCAATATTCAGGAAGTATGGAACTCC
>CARZYU010000006.1:9522-30102 GCA_949113215.1 uncultured Bacilli bacterium
TAAACTCTGCAACATAATTACCTGCCAGTGTACTAATAGCTAAAATAGTCAACATAATAAATAAAATTGCCTCATCATATTTTTCTTGATCAATTTTAGAAATCCATCGATATAGTCTTTCCATCAAAGGCCTGATCAAGGTCACTAAAAGAGCAAATATTATAACTAAAGCATTTGCTATTAATATGTAATACCAAATTGTTCTAATATTTTCGACCGTAGTAACATTTATCATAATCAAAGACACTAAAGTATCAGCGAAAAAATAAATTGCTAACATGATTCCACTAACTACACAAGATTTTACTAATGTGATATCAAAAATTTGGCGATAGATGATAATAAGAAACATTAAAAAAATAATAGGTGAAGCAAAAATATAATTTTGTTGATGAAGAAAAAATGTTAAAAGTGTCAGAATTTTTTTTATAATGAAAAACCCAGAAACTGGCAAACCGATTGCACATAAAAATTTTATAATTGCATTTAACATATACTACATCTACTTCCTTTTACTACTTATCCAAATTACTTATTCTCAGTTGCACAATATAATAATCATCCTTTACTTGATTTTGAAATGAATAATTTTCCTTTTTATTAATAATTCTCATAGCATGTGATAATCCATTTCCACGCCCTTTACCTTTTGTACTATAACCACGCTTATTTATATTCTCTAGGTCTATCATTTTATCAAAAGTATTTGAAATTGTAAATGTAATATCACCCTTTAGAATATAAATTTCTATAGCAACTTCTCTTTTTACTGAAATAGCAGCTGATTCAATTGCATTATCAATGTATATTCCGAGCAGATGACATAAGTCTTTGGAATCTTTCAAAGGAACAATCTTTCTTCTTACTTTTGGACTCACATCAATAACAATATGAATATTTTTATTTCTAGCGACAGACATTTTATAATACAAAAGTGCTTTAATAGCCCCTTTTGGCAAATTCTTTAATTCTTCAATCCATTTATCATCAACTACATTTACATCTTTCAATATTTCGTCGATCCTTTGAATCATTTTATTATTCGTTGTAAGATTCCGTAATGATTCTAATGTGTTCTTTAACTCATGGTATGTCAACCTATCATTTTCAATTGCATTTTCATATACTTCTACATGGTCCCAAAGCATTTGATATTCGGTATTAATCTGTTTGTTATAATTTCTTTCTTTAATATATACTGCAAGAAGAACCAAGAAAAGTCCCATTAATAAAATACTAATAATATACCTAGCGCTCAGTTCAAATCTGGCTACATAATTCCATGATAAAATACTTAAGGCTAAAATAATTAGTAAAATAAACCAAATAAAATTATCATACTTTTCTTCCTTAATCTTATCAACAAATGACGAAAGACCATTTTTCACAAATGGAATCATACTTGTTACCCATCCTATAATGCACACCATTAAATTGCTCAATAACATATAATACCAAATGGTTCTTACTTTCTCCACTGTTGTTATGTTAACCATAACAACAGAACATATAATATCTGATAAAAAGAGAATAGCCATCATTATACCACATACTATTACTGTCTTAGTTAATGGAATTTGAAAAATTCGTTGATAAATTACAATGATAAATATCAAATAAATAATGGGGGAATCTACCCCATAGTTTTCTTTATGAAGAATATAAGTTAAAATACTCATTATAAAAAGCAAAAAAAGTGTTCTTTTATTTAAAAGTTTAACATTACTGTTTTGGATATTTTGAACAATAAAAAATCCAACCGTTGTTAACATCATTGCACAAAAAAATTTTACTACAATATCAAGCAATCTTCATCAACTCCTTCTTTTTATCTCGTGATACTAAATGACTATGATCACCATTCCGGAAAGTAATTCGATTCTTATTTACTTCGAATCGTTCTACTTGATCACGATTTACAATCATACTACGATGTACTTTCACAAAACGATCATCCAACTTTGCAAGGACATCGTTTAGGGTTCCAGGGATCGTGTAATCCCCTAGTGTTGTCCTGATATGACAACGTTTGCTTTCTGGTTCTTTTTCAATATAGACAATATGACGGTATTCAATTTGATAAAAGGTATGATTGTATTCATAATGCAGACATTTGTGTCTCGTATTATAACCCTTTAATACTTTGGTGAGTGTCGTCTTAATTTCGAATTCACAATTACCTAATTTGTTAATAAAATCAAATAATACCAATCGACTCGTTAGAGCCTCATAACGATATTGTCCAAACGATGTTACCATGATCAAAACAGAACTCCAATCATCATATTCTTCTCTGATCATTCTAGCAGCATCCATACCTGTACCAGTATCTGTTTTAATATCCAAAAAGAATATTTTAAAACCGATATCTTCCTTCACTACTTTTTCAAATGATTTATCATAACCGCTGAATAAATAGGTTTTATACCCCATATCATAATTCATCATGAAGTTATAAATCCATTTTTCCATTCTTCCCCTGAATTCTACACCATCTTCACAAATAATAAAGTTTAACATGTTTCCTCCTCTTTCTATACTGCTTACTCATTTTACCATAATTTTCCAATTTTCGACATATATTTTTTTGCAAAAAAAAGAAACTCATTTTGAGTCTCCATTTATTTTGTTTCTTTTTTTGGTAGTTTTCTTTGTTATCTTATGACGAGTTGAGGTGAATTTTTCTTTTACTCCAGACTCCAATTCTTTCACTTTCTGACTTCCTTTATCAGAAATAATACTCGTATGAAGTACAAACCAAAATACTAAAATAAATAGTACAATATAGATCCATCTTCCAATGACAGGATCTTTGATAGTATAGATAATAGAAGCCGTTGCAAAACAAAGATCAATAATATAAATGATCAAAACTGTCGTACGTTGAGAAAAATTCATTCCTAGTAATTGATGATGCAAATGTTGTCTGTCTGCAGAGAAGATTGGTTGATGTTTTAATAGTCTTCGTATAATGGCAAAAAGGGTATCTAGAATAGGAATGGCCAAAATCATGAGAGGGATAAAGAAGGAAATCAAGGCAGGTCCTTTGAATTCCAATAATGTAATGACTGAGATGGTAAATCCCATAAAAGTAGCTCCATCACCTGCAAAGATTTTGGCAGGATGAAAATTATGAACTAAAAAACCAAGCGTTGCTCCTAGCATAAGACAGGTAAGAATCATAACCAAAGATCCACCTCGTCCTTGAAGATACCCAATGATTCCTATCGTAAGATAAAAGATAGAAGAAATTCCAGCACTAAGCCCATCTAAACCATCTATCAGATTAATGATATTCGTGCATGCGACGATAAAGAAGATAGTGATTGG
Source organism: uncultured Bacilli bacterium (assembly GCA_949113215.1). Lineage (GTDB taxonomy): Bacteria > Bacillota_I > Bacilli_A > RF39 > UBA660 > CARZYU01. Next base: position 12,853 of record CARZYU010000006.1, read on the forward strand.
ATAAGACCAAATTCCAAAATCAAAGGAAAATCCAAACGCTGTAATATTGTTTAAAAGGAAGTTTCCATAGAACACTAAGACACAAGCTGCAATCAAATGTCCAAAGAATTTATGACTTGCACGAATTGGTTTTACATCGTCTATGAGACTCGTCAATATAATAATAAAACTTCCAATTAAAACAGAATTCATTTGAGTACTTTGAACACCGAATAAAATATAGCCGAGTAAAAAGCTCAAAAAGATTCCAAGTCCGCCTAATTTTGGAATAGGTAGATCATGAATATGCCGATGTTCTTCATCATCCCTTGGTTTGTCAATCGCACCAATATGATTCGCAATTCGTTTCATAATTGGCATAATACAAACAGAGCCTAAAAAAGTGACCGCTACAATTTTAATGAGGTTATCGATCTCTTGCCCAAACATAAAATCTCCTCTTTTCTAACCAAATTATAACAAACTTTGTCGAAATAGCAAAGAAAACGAGTGCTTTCCTACGAAAAAGACCACATATACAGATGGGTCTTTATTCTTCTTTCAAATTTTTCCGATCTTCTAAGAGGATCCCTGTTCCTGCAGCAACGCAAGTAAGGGGAGAATCCGCAATTAAAATAGGTACTTTCAATTGCTCCTGTAATACTTCTCGAATTCCTTTCAGCAAAGCTCCTCCACCGGTTAAGATAATGCCTTTATCCACAATATCAGCGGATAATTCTGGTGGTGTTTCTTCTAAAACTCCTTTGATTGTTTTGACTAATTCACTCATTCCTTCATGAAGAGCTTCTTCCACTTCTTCTGCATTGATGGTAATTGTTTTCGGAAGACCACTGATTAAATCTCTTCCTTTTACTTCCATTTTCTTCTTTTTATCCGGATTATGGACATTTGCCAATTGAATTTTAATTTCTTCTGCTGTTTTATCTCCAATTAACAATTGATTTTTATCCTTAATATACTTGATAATTTGTTGATCGAAGGCATGTCCTGCTAATTTGATAGAAGCACTGGTTACCATGTCATTTAAAGAAAGAACGGCAACATCCGTAGTTCCTCCTCCAATATCCACGATCATATTAGCAGTTGGTTTTGAAATATCAACTCCAGCGCCTACTGCAGCGACTTTTGGTTCAATCTCAATGTATACTTTTCTTGCTCCTGTCCTCTCAGCAGCTTCTCTAATCGCATTTTTTTCCACCTGCGTTACGTTGGAAGGACAACAAATTAAAATTCGTGGTTTCGTAAAGTTACGTTTCCCCATGGCTTTTTTGATAAACGCTTCTAACATCATTTCAGCCACTTCAAAATCGGCAATGACGCCATCTTTGATAGGACGAAGAGCTTTTAATTTTCCAGGAGTTCTCCCTAACATTTCGTATGCTTCTTTACCAACAGCAACCATATTTTTCGTATCTGTTTCAATTGCAACAACACTCGGTTCATTTAAAACAATGCCTTCTCCTTTGATATAAATTAAAACATTGGCTGTACCAAGGTCGATTCCAATATCCTTACTTATCACTTTATCACATCCATTCATTTGTATTATTCTACAAATGAATGCGTTTTATTCTCATAATGATTAGAAACATTTTTTATAGGACCGATTCTTATATTTTTCTTTTGTCGCTTCTCCACCTTTGATATGTCTCATTTCAATATGTCTTTGAAAAATAGTTTGTACCGTTAAAAATAGGTCATAATTAACTTCTTTTAATCTAATTTGTAAATCTTTATGAACACTGCTTTTACTGATATTCTCTTCCCTTGCTACTTCTCTGATTGTCTTATCTTTTGTAATCACACTTTCTGCTTCACGTTGTATTCTTTCGATCATTTGTAAGTTCATATTTCCTCTCTTTCTGTTAAATTATATTGAGCAAGAGAAAAGAATATGAAAAAAAGAAACCAACTTTTAGTTTTCTTGTTTGGTTTCTTCTATTTCTTTATCAAAGTACTTGGAAGGATCAACGATCTGTCCCTTATTCGATAATTCGAAGTGTAAGTGGTTTTTCAAGGCTGCTTCTAATTCATTGGTTCCTGATTTTCCAATGGCCTGCCCCTGTTTTACGGTGTCGTTCTTTTTTACCGTTACCTCACTTAGGCTTTGGTAAACACTTACTAGGTCGTTATTGTGTCTTATCTCTACAATTTTTCCCAACAATTCATCTTCTTTGACATTCATAACCGTTCCATCCAAAACAGCCAATACATCGAATACTTCATCTGAAGTAAAATCGACCCCTGAGTTTTGCATGTAAGTTCCCTCATGATAAATAATGGAATTTTCCTGACGGGATTGATCTGCTGTATAGTCATAATAATATTGCGCTTCTTTCACTCCATCTCCTGTGTAAGGCCTTAAGAGTTTTAAGCTTTCGTTCATAACGGGAACTGTCGTATCAAAAATTTCTCCACTGACATAAGTATACTTTTGTTGTGCTAGTTCCTCTTTTGACATTACCATTCCAGAAATCAAGCCAAGTAAGATTAATAAATAAGCGGTTGGTAAGACAAATGGTTTTAACTTCAACTTTCTTTTCATCATTTTCACCTCATTTAGAGTGTTTCCTAAAATGAGGAATTTATACCAAAGAAAAAAGATTTTTTAAAAACCTTTTTACTTATTTCCTTCTTCATACTTGCTGATCATATCAATCCTTTTTTGATGACGTTCTTCCTTTGAAAAACTAGTTTTCAAAAAAGCATCTACAATATTCTTAGCTTTCAAGAGGGAAAGTGATCCAGAAAGAGCAATGATATTGGCATCATTGTCTTTTTTAGACCAAATCGCTTCCTTTGGTGTATTCACTTTCGCACACCTTATTTTTTTCATTTTGTTACAAGCAATGCTGATTCCAATTCCTGTTCCGCAAATGGCAATTCCTTGTTCAATTTCTTTTTTTTGAATGGCTGTTCCAAGGGCAAAAGCGAATTCTGGATAATCACAGGAATCGAGAGAAGTGGTACCATAATCGATCACTTCATAATCCAAGGAAGTTAGATACTTCATTAATTTTTCTTTCAAGCGATAACCACGATGATCACTTGCTATACCGACTGTCATTTTATGTCTCCTCACTATCTAAGTTTATTATACCCTAGAATAGAGTGTTTTCAACAAAAAAAGAAGCTTAAGCTTCTTCGTTTGACTTGAATCCATACTTTTGGTTGAATTTTTCTACTCGACCAGTCTTTGATGCTCTATTTTGTTTTCCTGTATAGAAAGGATGACATTTTGAACATACTTCAACGTTAATTTCGTCTTTGTTTGAGCGAGTCATAAAAGTTTCACCACAAGCACAAGTTACTTTTGTTTCTTGGTATTCTGGATGAATTCCTGCTTTCATATATACTCTCCTTCCGCCATGATTTCTTAAGAAACCATAGTAATAAATGCGTTATTAGTGTAACAGAGAATCGTCATTTTGGCAAGTAATTAAAATACTTTCTTTTCTAAATAATCGATAATTTGATTGGCAATGATCTGATATCCATCTAAATTTGGGTGAATATCAATTGGATTCGGTAAATAATCGTTATGTCCTTTGAACTTTTGATAAAGTGGAATGTACTGAAAATCATATTTATGACAGATATCAAAATATCCTTGATCTGCATAATCAAATAGCTCTTTCATAAGAGACGTGTAATGTTCTGTGATTCTTGGAAGAGGATTGTAATAGCCAATGACTAAGACCTTTTTCTTGGCGTATTTTTTTAATTCTTGAAACAAAGGATCCAGTTGATCCAATACTTCATCGACATATTGTTTTAGTTTTTCACTGGTAAGCTGATCGAAGTTAAGATTCGTCAAACTGAAATGTTTGATGAAATCATTGGCCCCAATGGAAATCGTTACCAAGTCTGCTTCTCTTAAGGCGGTTTTTATATGATAATCTTTTCCATCCACTGTGATCATCTGGTTGTTTTCTAACTTCTTCTTTAAATCCTCTATCTTATCTCCACTTTCCGCAAAGTCTTTGGTATAAAAGTCTAATAATTTATTTCTCCTTAAATAGTTCGCCACTAAATCGGAATAACCATAGCTAATCTCACCATAAGGATTTTGTCCAGCGGCCAAGGAATCCCCTAAAGCAATATAATTTATTTTATGATCTACCGTAAACAAATAAATAAAAAAGACCGCAGCTGTGATGAACAAACTTAAAATAAGAAAACGATGTTTCATAGACGCCTCCACAAAAAAGAGATTACTAAACTATATTTCAGTAATCTCGATTTTAGCACCGACGTTTGTCAATTTTTCAACGATTTGCTCATATCCTCTCAAAATATGTTCCGCATTCTTAATTCTAGTGGTACCCTCTGCAATTAAAGCAGCTAATACCAAGCATCCTCCTGCCCTGAGGTCGGTTGCTTCTACTTCGGTTCCCAAGAGCTTTGTAGGACCTTGAATCACTGCAACTTTTTTGGAAATTTTGATCTTGGCTCCCATTTGATTCAAGTAAGGAATATGCATAAAGCGATTTTCATAGATGGTTTCCTCTACGGTGGATTTTCCATGACACATGGTAAGCAAGGAACAAAATGGTTGTTGTAAATCTGTAGCAAATCCTGGATAGGTTAATGTTTTGATGGAAACTCCCCTGTAATTTTCTCTATGATTCACAATGACATAATCTTGACCTATTTCAAGATCAACTCCCATTTCTTGTAACTTCGATAAGAGGGCTTCCAAATGCTCTGGAATGATATTATCGACTTTAAGATGGTTTCCACACATTGCACCTGCAATGATATAAGTTCCAGCTTCAATTCGATCGGGAATCACTTCGTGAAAACAATTATGCAAATGTGAAACTCCTTGAATTCGAATGGTCGAAGTTCCGGCTCCAACGATCTTTGCACCCATGTTGTTTAAAAAAGTAGCGACGTTGACAATTTCTGGCTCTTTTGCGGCGTTGTCAATCGTTGTGATTCCAGAGGCTTTGACTGCAGCCAACATAATATTGATCGTCGCACCAACAGAAGCCATATCCAAATAGATGTTAGCTCCTTTCAACTCTTTTGCAGAGATCATATAAGTATCCCCCTTAGAAGTCACCTTTGCGCCCAAAGCTTCAAATCCTTTGAGATGTAAATTAATGGGACGTTTTCCAATCGGACATCCTCCTGGAAAAGAAATCTCTACCTTCTTATATTTTCCTAAAAGAGCTCCCATAAAATAATAAGATGCTCTCAATTTATTCGATAAGGTAGCTGGAATCTTTTTATTTTCTAATTTACTAGAATCGATCACTAAACTTTCACTTGCTCGATTCACTTGCACATTTAAATAATCTAAAATTTCACATAACACATCGGTATCGGTAATTTCTGGAACGTTACAAATAGTAACCTTATCATCTGACATGATGGCAGCAGGAATCAGTGCAACTGCACTATTCTTTGCTCCACCAATACGAATGGTTCCAGAAAGAGTCTTTCCTCCGCAAATTTCTAACGCTTTCATATTTACCTCCTATCCATAGGATTTCATTATATTGTATTATTCTTTCCTGGTTTCGTGCCTACCTCGTTCCAAACATAGAGACCATTTCTTGAATTCTTTCTTTCAAAGCTCTTTCGCCACTTCCGATCACTTTTCTTGGATCATAAACCAACTTATCGTTGTCCAAATATTCTCTTACCGCATTGCTCCAAACCGATTGCAAATCCGTATTAACGTTAATCTTTGTAATGCCACAAGAAATCGCTTTTTTGATTTGATCCGAAGGTATTCCTGTTCCGCCATGAAGAACTAATGGAATAGAGAGTTTGTCACGAATTGCTTTCATCGTTTCAAATTGTAAGTGGGGTTCCCCCTTATAAAAACCATGAACACTTCCAAGCGCAGGTGCTAAGGAATCAATTCCTGTCTGTTGGGAAAAGAAAATACATTCTTCTAGCTTAGCATAATAGACAGCATCCGCCATACCGTCTTCTTCTCCTCCAACTCTTCCAAGTTCTGCTTCGACCGTCACTCCACGGGGATGGGCATAGGTTACGACCTCCTGCGTCATTTTAATGTTTTCTTCCAAGGAATACTTCGATGCATCAATCATAACCGAAGAAAACCCAGCGTCGATAGCTTCCTTACAAGATTCTACACTCGATCCATGGTCTAAATGAAGACATACAGGAATGGTTAGATTTAAATCCTTTATGAGGCCTTGAACAAAATAGGAAATTACGTGATAACCTCCCATATAACGTTTGGCTCCTTCACTGACTCCTAAGATGACTGGTACTTTTAAAGCTTCACATTCTTCTAAAATGTATTTCGCCCATTCTAAATTATTGATATTGAAATGTGGGATAGCATAACCACCAAGTCGTGCCTTTTCTAACATGTTCTTGCTATTTACCAACATAGAATCACCCAAGATAATCATAGTTGGCAAAGAAGAAGTTGTCAAACAAAAAAGAAGAAAACTTGACAGTTTCCCTCCTTTCTTTACAACGATATTTTTACTCCTCTTCTTTTTCTCTTTCTACATTTTGATAATACTCTTTGCCATATTCTATGGTTTCCTTTTTTCGTGCTAGACTTTGGGCAACTCTCGCTTTCTTTAAATACTTGTCACTCTGTCTTTTTTGAATTCTTCGTTTCATCTTTTCACCTCTTTGTTAGTGTGCAAAGAAAAGAACGTTCTATACGCCTTTAAAAGAGAAAAAAATATTTAAGAGCTAACCCCAGCAAGATAACACTACCAATCAGAATAGCGGTCTTACCAAAATGTTTGCTGAGTCTTGTTCCAACGGTCAAACCAAAATAAGTAAAAAAGGCACTAATAAGCGAAAAGCCAATCGCACTTATCATCATATTTTCTTCCATCGTTCCGAAGCCGATGCCGACAGAAAAACTATCCAAACTCACCGTAAAACCAAAGAGAAGAATTGACCAAATACTTTGGAGCATTTCAGGTTGCTCATCCTTCTTATAAGAAAGTAACATTTCAACGGCAATTAAAGTAAAGATTGCTCCTACTAAAAATTCCCCATTGTGAATGACTTCCGCTAAAAACAGATCTCCTAATAAGAAGCCAAAGAGTGGCATAAAAAAATGATACATGCCTACTACAAGAGATGTTACTATCATCTTTCGCTTGGAAAGTCCTAACGTACCATAGATGATAGCAAGAGAGAAAGCATCCATACTAAGTCCAATCCCTGTTAAGATGGTTGTAAGTAAAAAAGACATAGTCCGTCACCTACTATATCTTACGAAAAGAATTCTTAACTCATGCTTAAAAAAAACGATCGATCAGTTCTTTGACAAATGATTTATACTCTACCTCATTCTTTCCTGTTTCTTCACCTTCTAAAAGACAAAGTGGAGGAAAGAGCACACACCACCAATTATCTCCTTTTCCTTCTCCTAACGTAACCACCAACGATTCATAATATCCTTCCTTATAAGTTACTCCTCGATAAGTCTTTTCTGGAAAGTAATTCAATCCATAACGAACACTAAAATCCTGTTCTGATTCTTGTTCTTTTAACGTTTCCTCTACGGTATTTTCAATTTTCATTAAGTTATTGGATAGAGTAGTCCGTACTTCTTTCACTTGATTGGTATTTTTTAAAAGATCATGCAACTCTAGTTGAACCTGATTTTTCACTTTCATCTTCAGTTGCTGATCTTGCTCTAAATTACTACTAGGAACAACTCGAAAACGAATGGCTTCTTTTGGAATGACAACTTCTTGATCTTCTTGACAGAAAACCGTACTAAGAAAAAGAAGTAGAACCAAAATAGGAATGATTTTTTTCATAAAAACAACCACCTTTCATTTTATCGTGGGTGGTTTGTTTTTTTCTTATACCAAATGATGAAAGACAAAAAGCATGCGATTTCGACCTTGAAGATCTTTCTTCACTTCTATTTTATCTTCGGGAAACATTTTTTCCACAAGAGTTGTTAATTCTTCTGCTTGCGTTGCTCCTATTTCAAAAGCCAAAAGATATTTTTCTTTGGTACAATTTTTCACTCTAGAAAGTATTTTTCGGTAGGAATCAAGCCCATCTTTTCCTCCATAAAGGGCCAAAGATGGTTCATTGTCTTTGACAATTTGTTCAATTTCTTCTTCCTCCATAATATAGGGTGGGTTGGAAATAATCACATCGTATTTTTGGGTCACTTCTTCTAACATATCACCTTTTTGAAAGGTAACATCAAGTTCTAAATTTTCGCTATTTTTTCTGGCAACTTCCAAAGCTTTCTCACTGATATCAAGTAAAGTCACAGAAACAGAAGGGCATTTCTTTTTGATGGTAAGTCCAATGACTCCACTACCTGTTCCTAAATCAATCAAAGAAATGGGTTCTTTGAAGTATTGTTTGATATAAGAAATGGTATGCTCCACTAACTCCTCTGTTTCAAATCTTGGAATTAATACATTTTCATTTACTTGAAACTCTAATCCATAAAAATTGACCGTTCCAAGCGCATATTGAATTGGTTTTCCCTTACTCAGTGCCTCGAGCGCTTTTTGATATTTTAAAACGATCTCTTCTTCCACATCTTCTGATAAATAGCTCAAAAGTTCCAAGGGATTTTTCCCAAGTAACGTTGCCAATAATAGCTTTGCTTGGTCAGAGTGAAGATGTTGTTTTCCTAAAACAAGTAATTCTTCTACTGTCATTATTTTCCTCGTCCAAAAAGAAAGCTGCTAGACACCTCATAATATGCTATCTTCTCGCTAGGCATCTTTCTCACCTTCTAGTTTTCGTTTCTGGTCCTCCATGGTAAGAGCGTTGATGATATCATCCAAATCTCCATCCATCACACGATCTAAATTTTTCGTCGTATAATTGATACGATGATCGGTTACACGGTTCTGTGGATAATTGTAAGTGCGAATCTTTTCGGCACGATCTCCTGTACCAATTTTACTACGTCTTTCATTTCCCTCTTTTAACGCTTTTTCTTCTTCCATTTTTTCATAAAGACGCGTCTTTAGTACCTGCATGGCTTTTTCTCTATTTTGGATTTGGCTTCGTTCATTTTGACAAGTGACAACAATTCCAGTTGGTAAGTGAGTAATTCGAACAGCACTATCGGTTGTATTGACCCCTTGTCCTCCATTTCCACTGGAACGATAAATATCTACTCTTAAATCATTGGGATTGATTTCCACATCGACCTCTTCCGCTTCTGGCATGACCAACACCGTAGCGGTTGAAGTTTGAAGACGACCATTGGATTCGGTGACAGGAACTCTTTGTACACGATGAGAACCACTTTCGTATTTAAAGGTGCGATAGGCGGATTCTCCTTTGATCATAAATTCAATTTGCGAAAAGCCTCCAGCCTCACCGTCAATTGCATTGTATACTTCATAGCGAAAACCTTTTTTCTCAGCATATCTTGTATACATCCGAAATAAATCCCCCGCAAAGATATTTGCTTCATCCCCACCAGCGGCTCCTCTAATTTCGATAATGACATTCTTTCCGTCGTTTGGATCTTTGGGAATCAGTAAAACTTCCAATTCTTTTTCGGTATCCAGTTTTACTTGTTCAAGGGTTGTTACTTCCTCTTTCGCAAATTCTCCTAATTCAGGATCCTTCATCATTTCTTTGGCTTCCTCTAAATCAGAGCACACTTTTTTATAACGACGATAACTCATAACAACATCTTCCAAATCAGACATTTCTTTGGAATATTCCCTCGTTTTTTTGATATCCGATAACACAGAAGGATCTGTAAGACAAGTTTCTAATTCCACGTAACGTTTTTCTGTCGCCTCTAATCGATCGATCATGTCTTTTCACACTCCTCTTTTAAGTTGGTACTATTATACCATATTCTTCTCTTTTAAGAAGAAAAACTAGAGTTATTCTTGTTCCTCTAGTTCATCTTCATCCAATACGACTAAGTCTTTTAAGCCGTCATCTGTATCTTCATATTCTCCATCGTCATCAGAAGAATCGTAATCGTCTTCGACAATCTCCTTCTCCTCTTCTTCTGGTTCTTCTTTGATTTCATCCAAATCTTCCTCTTCGTCGTCTGTTTTGATTAGCACTTTATCAGAAGTATGGCGACTTCTTAAATCCCAACAACCATCTTCTAACATGACAAAACGTTTATCGGTCGTCAAAGAAGTATAGAAATCTCCTATTTTGGAAGAGAACGTAGTTTCTGGTAATTCCAAAAGACGAATGATATCGTGGAAAATATCTGCCGTATTCATCTTTCCTTTTTCGGTTAATAATAAATTTGTAATATCTTTATTTGAAAGAAGTTCCAATTCTTCTTTTTTCATTTTTTCAATACTCATAGTTCCTCCTACATCTTTTCATAAGCATCAATGCCAATCAGTTTTAGGGCATTTTTTAAGGTGATCCGGACGGCATCGATGAAGGCCAAATGCTCTTTGGTATAAGTTTCATCATCCCCTACAATGGTCTCATTTGCATAGTAACTATGGAAAAGGGAAGCTAATTCATAGGCATAGTTCGTAATGAGGTGTACTTCTCTTTTTCTAGCAGCACGTTCCACTGTTTCCTGAAACTGATCTATTTTTTCTAAAACATTATATGCATATTCTGAAGTGATGGTCTTAAAGTTCTGGATTTCTCGATAAGAAATATCGGCATGGTCTCTTAAAATAGCACAAATCCTAGCATGGGCATAGTTGATATAATAGATTGGGTTTTCATTCGATTGTTTTAAAGCCAGATCTAAATCAAAATCAATTTGACTATCCAAGCTGTGCGAAACAAAGAAGTAACGAATAACATCTGTTCCTACTTCTTCCATCAATTCGCGAATGGTAACTGCATTCCCAGTTCTCTTACTCATCTTTTGCTCTTCGCCATCTTTCATGAGACGAACCATTTGTAAAATTTTAACTTCTAGTTGATCTGGGTTGTATCCTAAAAAGGAAATCGAAGCCTTTAATCTTGCAATGTAACCATGATGGTCAGCTCCTAAGACATCGATCAATTTATCATAGCCGCGTTGATACTTGTGTAAATGATAAGCAATGTCAGGAAGCAAATAAGTGTTATTTCCATCACTCTTGACTAAGACACGATCTTTCTCATCTCCCTTTTCACTCGTTTTAAGATAAAGGGCATTCTCCTGTTGATAAACTTTTCCACTTTCTTTTAAACGAGTTAGAACGTCTTCCACCAAGCCTTGGTTGTACAAACTTTTTTCACTTGTCCAAACATCGTAGGTAACATGGAAGTCTTCTAAGTCTTTTTTGATTTTTTCTAATAAAATGCGGAGCCCATAATCTTGGAAAAAAGAAATAGATTGTTCTTTTAAAGCATCTTGATGCTCTTTGTAAAGTTGGTGGGCGATCGTAATGATCTCTTGTCCATGATAGCCGTTTTCTGGTAATTCTTCTTCTATTCCACATAGATTACGATAACGAGTTTTAATCGAGATACCTAGATTGTTCATCTGGTTTCCGCCATCGTTGATGTAATATTCTCTCGTAACATCGTATCCAGCAAAGGATAAAATACGCGCTAAACTATCACCATAAGCCGCTCCTCTTGCATGTCCCAAGTGAAGAATACCCGTTGGATTCGCACTGACGTATTCTAAGTTAATCTTTTCGCCTTTTCCAATATTACTTCTACCATAGTGTTCTTGTTTTTCTAAGATTTGTTTCATATGTTCAAACAGATATTCTTTTGAAACAAAGAAATTAATAAATCCAGGTCCTGCTAATTCCACTTTGGAAAAAACTGACGTATCTAAATGGTTTAAAATCGTTGTAGCAATCTCTCTTGGATTCTTTTTTAAACTCTTCGATAATTGCATTGCGACATTTGTGGCAAAGTCTCCATTGCTCCGATCTTTGGGAACTTCAATCACAATATCTTCTTCTACTGAAATATCTGCTTGTGTTAATGCTTTTTTGATTTCTTCTAGGATTCGCTCTTTCATGCTACTTCCTCCCATGCTAATTCAAAGGAAATGATTTCTTCTTCCAATTGGTATTCTACCAAAAAATGCGAAGAAGATACCTCCATTTTTGTTGTTTTTAATGGTAAGTCAAATGTCCTTCTCATTGATTTTAATTGATAACTTCCCATCGTGCTTTGGGTTAAATCCCAACGAAGGAACAAAATGGTTTCTTCGTTTTCTTTTCGAAAGGTCATTTGTTCTAAATTTAAGAAGTAATGTGTACCTTCCTCTTTGAACGAAATCGTCTTATCTTGTTGTATATAAATGCCAAGTCCTGTTATTGTTTGTTTTTTCTCACCTTGGCCAATCGTTCCTCTCAGTTGTACTTTCATCGGTTTTTCTTCCCTTCTTAAATTTCTACTTTGCATTATAGCATAACTTGTCTAAATTGAATACATATTTTCATGTTTCTTTTTTCATACTAATTTTGAAAGGGAAGGAAGCATATGAAATGGGTAAAAAAAGGGACAAAATGGATCATTATTTTCGTTTTATGCTTTGTTCTTGGAAATGTTTTCGTCTATACTTATGCCAAAATCACACCAAAATTACAAATTAAAAATGCCAACAGCTTTTCTTTATATGATAACCAGAAAAAAGTCTTTTATCAGGGATCAGGGTCAAAAGAGTGGATTGCTTTAAAAAAGATTTCCCCCCATATGATAAATGCTACTATATCAACAGAAGATAAAAATTTTTACAAACATAAAGGTTTTGACTTTTTACGAATTTTAAAGGCAGGATACACTAACATTGTGACCAACTCTAAATCACAGGGAGCATCGACGATTTCCCAACAATATGCCAAAAATTTGTTTTTGGATTTTGATAAAACTTGGAAAAGAAAATGGGATGAAATGTGGTTGACCATCGAATTAGAGGCTCATTATTCCAAGGAAGAAATTTTGGAAGGATATTTAAATACGATCAACTATGGTCATGGTATGTATGGAATTGAAAATGCCAGTCAATTTTATTTTAATAAAAGTGCCAGTGAACTTGATCTAGCAGAAGCAGCTATGCTGACAGGAATTCCGAAATCACCGAGTTATTATTCTCCTTTGGTCAATGAAGAACTTGCCAAAAAAAGACAAAAAAATATTTTAGCGCAAATGGTGAAAAATAAATACATTACTGAGCAAGAAATGAACGAAGCTTATCAAAAGAAGCTCACTTATATTGGGAAAAAAGAATTGGTGAATCTTTCTACCATTATGTATTATCAAGACGCTGTCCTGGCCGAATTAAAATCGATCAAATCGATTCCGAATTCTTATTTGGATACAGGAGGACTTAAGATCTATACCAATTTAGACCTCGAGGCCCAAAGTGCTTTAGAAAATAACATCAAAGAAACCATTCCAGAAGAAAGTGAAGTGCAAGTGGCAAGTGTTATGATGGATCCAAACAACGGCAAAATCATCGCTTTAACAGGTGGTGTCGACTACAACAAGTCACAATTCAATCGAGCAACACAGGCCAAACGACAAGTAGGGTCTACCATGAAACCTTATCTCTACTATGCAGCACTGGAAAATGGATTTACCCCTAGTACTACTTTTACCAGTGAGCAAACGGTGTTTAACTTTTCTGATAATAAAACCTATTCTCCTCAAAACTACAATGAAAAATATGGAAATAAACCCATTTCGATGGCTGCGGCGATTGCTTATTCCGATAACATTTATGCAGTCAAAACGCACATGTTTTTAGGAGAGGATGTCCTAGTCAATATGGCCAAACGAGTAGGAATTACTTCTTCTTTGGAACCCGTTCCATCCCTTGCTCTTGGAACAGGAGAAATTGGAATTATCGAAATGACTGCAGGCTATTCTGCATTCGCCAACTTAGGAAACAAGGTGAAACCTTACTTGATCAGCAAGGTAGAAGATGCAGAAGGAAAAGTACTCTTTGAAGCCAAAGAAGATATAGAAAGTGTTCTAAATAAAAATTTAACCTTTATCTTAAATAATATGTTAACGGCGACCTATGATTCTAGTTTTATCGATTATAACTACCCAACTGCAATCAACTTATCCGCTCAGATGACACATAAGTATGCCCTAAAATCAGGAACAACCAATACGGACAGTTGGTATATTGGTTATAACAATCATATTGTCACTTCGGTTTGGATCGGTTATGACGATAACAAAGAAGTTGGGTCTACAGAAACCAAATATACGCAACAAATCTGGCTTAAAACCATTGAAGCTTACGAAAACGATAAGAAAGATGAATGGTATGAACAACCCGATAATGTCGTTGCTGTTGTCATCGATCCCATTTCTGGAAAACCAGCAACCAATGAGTCGACAAAAAAGAAGGTCATGTATTTCCTAAAAGGAAGTGAACCTTCTTTCGATGATCCTGTCTTTGACGAAATTGTCAATGCTAGGGCACAATAATTTCACACATATCTCCCGTTTTTGCTAACAAAGCATTCCCTTCGTCTCGATCCAAGTGAAGCTCTAACTTATAGCTTTTGCCTACTTTGAGATGAACATGTTCTAATGTTGCACCTTTGATTCCATCAAAGCGAACCATTACTTCCTTTGTGGCATCTAATCCCATTTTCTCAAGTTCTTCTTGATTGATATGAATATGACGAGTCGGCAAAATTGCACATGCTCTTGAAATGGATCCTTTTGGTCCAACTAGTTCTAATAGGGAAGCTCCCTTTAAATCTCCCGAATCACGAATAGGAGGATCAATCCCTAGGAAATAGGCATCGGTTTTGGACAATTCTACTTGCGTATAATCTCGGAAAGGACCCAATACACGAACTCCTGCTATCTCTTTTTTGTCTGTTCGAATGATGATCGTTTGCGTGGTAGCAAACTCTCCCACCTGATAAAGATCCTTCTTCTTTTCCAAACAATTTGTTCCAAAGAGAAGAACGTAGTCTTCTTCTGTTAAATGAACATGACGATTCGAAATTCCTACCAGCACTTTCATGTTATCTTCCTTCTTTCTATTTTAGTATAACAGTTTTCTCACTTTAGAGATATATTTTAAAAACAGCAACATATAATTTATTGTAAAAAAGAAAGGAAGATATTATGAATAATAATCCGTACCAATATTTCGGGGGAGCAACACAACCACCGTATCAAAATTTTCCATCCAATCCAAATCAAAATGGGAATACGATCGGTTCGAATCAACCACAATATGCCGAAAATCTTTTGGAAAAAAATGTAGGGAAATATGCAACCTTTTATATGTCTTACTCGGATTCCTTAGAATGGAGGGACCGAATTTTCACTGGTATTTTAGAAGATGCAGGAAGAGATTATGCACTTCTTCATAACACAGACACAGGAAAATGGACGATTCTTTGGACTGTTTACCTTAACTTTGTCGAATTTAATGAACCGATCAATCGTTAAAGAGCAGCTGCTCTTTTTTATTTGTAACTTTTCTTAAAATTTGATACAATACCTCTAGAATAGGAAGTGAAAAGATGATCTTTGTTGTAATTAGTGTCATCCTATTTTTTCTTTTATTGCTGATCCTTTTTTTCATCCATAGTCGTAACCAATTAAAAGACATTCTTCAAAAGATAGCAGCGTCTGAACATGAAATAGAAGAATTGCTGGATAAAAAATTAGATCTATTGGAACGAACCGTTCCATTTATTGAAAAAAACCAAAAAGAAGAAGCTTCTCGTTTGGAAAAGCTTCATACCATCAAAGAAGAAAAGCTCAATAACTTTGAACTATTTCGCTATTTAAATGTGTTAGCGCACGAATTGAAGTTGATTTTAGCAGATCACAGTGAACTTGAAAACATCAAACAGCTGAAAACCATTTTAGAATTTGAAATTGAAACAGAAGGCCAGCTTCTTGGAATGATCGAATACTATAATCACAACGCAAGAGAATACAATGAATTGTGCCAACAATTTCCTCATAATATTACGAAATCTCTATGTCATTATTCTTCCAAAGAAATTTATAAAAAAGAAAAACTAGAAGACTTTGAAATTTTAAAGAAATAAAAGTCTCTCTTTTTTTATGGCAAACTCCAATCGATTGGTTCAAGACTCTGACTCATTAAAAATTCATTCGTCTTAGAAAATGGTCTACTTCCAAAGAAGCCATTGTATGCCGATAGAGGAGAAGGATGGGCTGATTCAATAAAGAAATGAATGGGATTGGTAATGAGAGATTTTTTACTTCGAGCAAAACTCCCCCATAGAATAAAGACAATTGGAGTTTTCTTTTGATTCAAAAGGCGAATGACTTCATCGGTAAAACGTTCCCATCCCAAACTTTTATGAGAAGCTGCTTTATCTTTTTCGACTGTTAAAACTGTATTTAGCAGAAGAACACCTTGACTGGCCCAAGGAATCAAACTATTTGTTTTAGGAATTTTATAACCAAGGTCATCTTCCAACTCTTTAAAAATATTTTGAAGAGATGGAGGTCTTGAAACGATATCTCGTACAGAAAACGAAAGACCCTCGGCTTGTCCTACTCCATGGTAAGGATCTTGTCCTAAAATCACAACCTTTACCTTCTCATAAGGCGTATAGCGAAAAGCATTAAATACTTCTGTCTGTTTTGGAAAGATCGTTTTATGACGATACTCTTGTTGTACTTTCTCTAATAGTTCTTTAAAATAATCCTTTGAAAACTCTTCTTTTAAAAGTTCATCCCAACTATTTCCGATCAAGAGAATCACTCCTTTTTCTCTATTATACGCTTCTTCCTTATTTTGGCAATGACGGAATCTTTCCTTTGATTTTTTTTATGATTCTGTAAGTACTTATGGTAAGTTTCAAAAATGTCACCTCGAAGAGCGATAAGGGCGTAGACATTGATAATTGCTAAGAGAGCAACTAAAATATCGACCAGATTCCAAAGGAAAGTAGAACTAGCAATGGATCCCCAAACCAAAAGAAGAACCGTTGCTACTTTTAAAAGAAAAACATTCCTTTTCGAAAGATTTGGCAGTAAAAACTTTAAATTGCTCTCTCCATAATAATATCCTGTAATGATCGTCGAAAAAGCAAATAGTAAAATCAAAATGACCAAAAACCATTCTCCAAAAGATCCTAAATGATATGCAAAGGCATATCTCGTAATTTCAATTCCATTCACATGGTCAAGAACCAAATTTTGATAGTTGGAAGTTAAAATGAAAAGGGCGGTCGCAGTACATATCACCAAACTAGTAAAATAGATTCCTACCACTTGAACCAACCCTTGTCCAACAGGATGATTACTGTCGCTCGTAGAAGCAGCAATCGCCCCTGTTCCAATTCCTGCCTCGTTGGAAAAAATGCCACGTTGAATACCAATCAAGGC